>SXHT01000192.1 GCA_005773095.1 Planctomycetaceae bacterium | reverse complement strand
CTTCGAGGGCCGCCAAGGGAAAGGCGGCCGCACGCATCTTGTTTCCCCGGCAATGGCCGCCGCCGCCGCGGTGACAGGCCACTTTGTGGATATCCGAGAGTGGAAGTATAAGGCTTGAAATGCAACCGTTCACCAAACACACCGGTCTCGTCGCGGCGATGGATCGCGCGAATGTCGATACCGACCAAATCATTCCCAAGCAGTTCCTCAAGCGCATCGAGCGCACCGGCTTCGGGCAGTTTTTGTTCTTTGACTGGCGATTCCTGGACGATGGCAAGACGCCCAATCCCGATTTCGAGCTCAATAAGCCGGAGGTCCAGGGCGCCTCGATCTTGCTCGCGCAGCGGAATTTCGGCTGCGGTTCAAGCCGGGAACACGCTCCTTGGGCGCTCAATGACTTCGGGTTTTGCGTGGTGATCGCACCGTCGTTCGCCGATATTTTCTACAACCACTGTTTTAAGAACGGCATGCTGCCCATTCGACTGGACGAGGCAGCGGTCGCCGATCTTTTCCGCCGAGCGGCAAAGTCGGGCGCCAGGTTGACCGTCGATCTTGAGAACCGCACAATAACCGACGACTCGGGGCTTGAGCTTACTTTTGAGGTCGATGAATTCCGCCGCCAATGCTTGCTCAACGGCCTCGACGACATCGGCCTGACGCTCGAACACGAAGCCAAGATCACGGCCTACGAAAAATCCCATTCCGTTTTGTAAAGTCGGCGATGGTATCGCCTGAAGGCAGTCTCCCTTGACCCGGGCAGCCCGCCATGGAATCGCCGAATGTCCCGTCGCGAAAAGATCGAAGCCATGCTCGCCGAAGAACCCGGCGACACGTTCTTGCGCTACAGCCTGGCAATGGCACTGGAAAAAGAGGGGAACCACGAGGCAAGTCTCGAATTGTTTCGCTCACTGATGAGGGAGAGTCCCCCCTACGTGCCGGCCTTCTTCCGCGCCGGTCAGCAGTTAGCGTCGATCGGACGCATGGAAGCAGCAAGAGCTGCTCTTTGCGACGGCATCGAGCACGCCCGCGCGCAAGGTGACGCACACGCCGCCGGAGAAATGTCGGAGTTTCTTGCAAGCCTCGGCGCGCTCGGCGAATGAACGCCGGTTCGATGGCCGCCACGGTTTGCGGACCGCGTGCGATTTCACAACCGATGGAACTACTCCAGCGACGGTTGGTCGTTCCATCGAATCACCCCTTCGCACCAGGCGGCTGCACGACAAAGTTCTCGTTCTCCGTTGCGTCGCCCTATCAACTGCATGCCAACCGGCATTCGGTCCGGCGTCAGGCCGCATGGGATCGTGATCGCCGGCAATCCCGCCATACTCCAGATCGCCTGAAAGCGTGAGTCTCCGGTCGTCGTCAACTCGGGAGCGGTCGTGTTCACCGACGGCATTATCAGGATGGAGCCGTCGTCGGTGGATTGCTCGACAAGCCGTGTGCATTCGCAGCGCCCCGCGTCCGCTCGCCTGCGATCGCCCGCACTCACACGCTGCCCCTCCCGCAACAGGCGGCGAATCTCCGGACCGTATCGATCCTCGGCTGAGCTGAAGAATGGTTGATGAACGGCGGCGGCGGCGTGCGCCATGATTGTGCGGTGATCCAGGATTGCGTCTTCGAAACGTATCGACATGGGATGCGAGTCGATCACCGCGCCGGCTTCCCGGAGTGCTTCAACGGTTCCTTGCACAACCAATGCCACGTGGGGAGCCGTGGTGCGCTGTACGAAGCCCGTCGCTGAGTCAACAAGGCGGAAACGCGCCATCCCGCCAGTCGTCGGACGGGGATCATTTTCCGGTGGCCCCAGGTCACCGCAGATGGCATGAATCAGCAGACCTGCATCGGCGACGGTCCGCGTAAGGACTCCTACATGATCGAGGGTTTGGCTGAACGGGAAAACGCCTTCGGTGGAAATCAGACCGAAGGTCGGTTTGAATCCCACAACCCCACAGAACGCGGCCGGTCGAATAATCGACCCGCCGGTTTGCGTGCCGATGGCCCCAAGACACATTCCCGCCGCGACCGCTGCAGCGCTTCCGCTCGATGATCCGCCGGGTGTTCGTTCGCGGTTCCATGGGTTACGAGTCGATGGCGGATCGAAGCATGCCCATTCGCACGTCACGGTCTTGCCCAGAATGATTGCACCGGCGTCGCGCAGCCTGGTCACCACAGCGGCGCTATACTTCGACGGTTGCATGGAACTGATCGGTGAACCACACCGGGTCGGCATTCCCGCGACGTGCATGATGTCTTTCACGCCGATGGGGATCCCGAGAAGCGGTCCGGGTTCGTGGCCGCTGGCGAATTGGCGGTCCGCCTGCATGGCGGCGTTGAGCGCGCCTTCACGATCGACCAGCACCCAGGCGTGAATCTTATCATCGTAGCGGTCGATGCGCGCCAGGCATTGTTGGACCAGCGCGACGCTGGTGAGCTTTCCGGCGCGAATCGCCGCGGCGGCTTCGGTGATCGTGGGTGGAAATTGCATGCGTGGGCGTTCCAACTTCAGCCGGCATGAGCGGCCAAGCCGGCCGAAGCCGGCACTCCAGCATTAGTGGCGCGTTGCGCAGGCGCCTGCGATTGCACATCCTGTCGCGCAACTCGTGCAACCTTGCCCGGCCGCTTCCTCGGTGCCGCAGCCCGGGCCGCAGCCCACTTCGACGGTTTCGGCGAATTTGCGGAACTGCACCTGTGCATCATAGGTCGATGCCAGCTCTTCGGTGAGTGACTCCAGCTCCGGCGTGCCTTCGCCCAGAAAATAAAACACCAGCGAACGGCCGTCGAACAGATGTTCGGCGTCCATCAGCACGGCCGGAATCTCGCGCTGGGCAAGCAACCGCGCGCAGGCGTCGCAGGCTTTCTGGCGGTTTCTTTCCAAGCGGGCGGCAAGCAGATGATCTTCCACGGTCATCCCGCGCAAGATCGAGCCATCCGCGCGCAGGCATGTCAGCTCATCGCTCGGCGGAGCAAGGACTTCACCCTGTTCCAGCCCCCGGCCTGTGCGCACAATGACGGTCGAGCGGCGAGGATAGCGCGTGGCATCGACCGACGTAAATCGTCCGACCGTACCCAGCGCCCCGACGCGAACCAGATGATGTTGAGCCATCCATCAATTTTCGCCGAATATGCCCCCCCTGCCAAGTCGATTTCCCCTTTCCCACGTTCCTGGCGCCAGCGATACTTAAACGTAGATTTCAGGGCCCTCTATGAGTCGATCCATGCTCGATCCGCCCGATACCCCCTCGGCCGCCTCAATTTCTTACGATTGGCGCAAGCTGGCCAACGCCGTACTGGACGGCCATCAGCTGACGCGGTGCGAGACATTGGCCATCTTGCGCTGCGGCGACGATGAATTGCCGGAACTGCTCGCCGCTGCTTATCGAATTCGCCGTCGCTTCTTCGGCAACACGGTGCAGCTTTATTATCTGATGAACGCCAAGAGCGGCCTTTGTCCGGAAGATTGTGGCTACTGCTCGCAGTCCAAAGTCTCGCAGGCGGAGATCCCCACGTACAACCTCATCAGCCGCGAAAAGCTGCTCGACGGCGCCCGCCTGGCAGCCGAACGGAACTGCAAAACCTACTGCATCGTGATCTCCGCCCGCGGGCCGAATGACCGCGAGATGCATGCCATTACGACCATCGTGCCCGAGATCAAGCAAAAGTACAACCTGCAGATCTGCGCTTGCCTCGGACTGCTGACGGATGAGCAGGCTCAGGCGCTCAAAGCGTGCGGTGTGGACAAGGTGAATCACAATCTCAACACCAGCCAGGAACACTATGCGGAAATCTGCACGACGCATACGTACGACGACCGGCTACGCACGCTGCGGGCCGTACGCAACGCCGGGATGGAGTTGTGCTCCGGCGGCATCCTTGGCATGGGGGAACGGGACGAAGACGTGGTTGAGATGGCATTGTCGCTTCGCGAACTCAATGTGGAATCCATTCCGGTCAACTTCTTGAACCCGATCGACGGCACGCCACTGGAAGGAGTTGCCATTTCCGGCACGCGGGCACTGAACCCGCGTTACTGCCTCAAGGTGCTATCGATGTTCCGCTTTGCCAACCCGCGCAGCGAGATCCGCATTGCCGGCGGCCGCGAGTTGCATATTCGCAGCTTGCAGCCGATGGGACTCTATGCCGCGAATTCATTGTTCATCGGCGACTATCTCACGACCAAGGGCCAGGCCCCCGAAGCCGATTACCAAATGATCGAGGACCTGGGCTTTAAGGTTACCCACGGTGAAGAAGTGGCGCTGCGCATGCCGCAGGTTAGCTAGTCGGCGGAGACCAGTTCACGGGCCTGGGAGCAGCGACCCACCTGGTGATCGCCTGCGACAGGATGATAATCACCGCGGTAATCAGAAACACGATCAGCCCGATGTTCAGGCCGGACTGCACGATCTGATAGGAGTTTCCCGTCTTCCAGCCGTCTTGCCACATTCCGGCGAAGCGCCCGGTGACCATTTGGTAACCGGCGGTGATGGTGGTGCTCGTGACGAACAGCATCGGCAGGATGGTCAGCGGCGCAAACTGGCGGCGGCCGTTGTTGATGATCCAGGTTGTGACCACGCACAGGGCGATCACGGCAAGCAGTTGGTTGGCGATGCCGAACATCGGCCAAATCGTATCGATGGAGCCGGTCAGGATCAAAGCGCCCCAGGCGGCGGTCACGATGGCCGTGGAGAAAATCGCACCGGGCCACCAGTCGGTGCGGTCGAACGGCTGGTAGATTTTCCCCAAGGCTTCTTGCAGCAAGAACCGGGCGATTCGTGTGCCGGTGTCAATGGTCGTCAATATGAAGAGTGCCTCGAACATAATCGCAAAGTGATACCAGTACTTGATGAGCCCATCGAGGTTCGCCGCCGCTCCGGCAACGCGGCGTATCGCCTCCGTAAAGATCTGCGACATGCCCACAGCCAGCGTGACCGCACCGCCGGTGCGGCCGCGCAGCGATTCGCCGCCAACTTGGCGCTCCAGTTCGGGCAGGTTATCGGTCGTCGCGTCGAGCCGTTTGAGCTCGTCGGCATATTGCTCGACCTTCGCCAGGTCGATGTTGATCGCCCAGTAATCCCCCGCTGGCAGCGAGGCGGCGGCGATCAACGCCATGATCCCCACAAGGCCCTCAATCAGCATCGCTCCGTAGCCGATCGTGCGGATATGGCTCTCCCTGGAAATCATCTTGGGTGTCGTGCCGCTGGAGACCAGGGCATGAAAACCGGAGATCGCCCCGCACATGATGCAGATAAAACAGAAGGGGAAGATTGCGCCACTAAACGCCGGCCCGCCGCCACCGGCGAAGACTCGATTGATGCCTGGTGCGTTCATGACTGGGTTGGCCACGATCACCGCCAACACCAACAGACCGATCGTGCCAATCTTCAAGAAGCTGGATAAATAGTCGCGGGGGCAAAGCAGCAGCCACACCGGGAGCACCGAGGCAATAAAGCCATACAGGCAGATTGCCAGAATCGTGCCTTCGCGCGAGAGCTGGAACCAGCTTTCCCAGGGGGAGCCGGGAATCCAACTGCCGGCCACCGTTGCGGCCAGGGTGGCCACGGCACCGATCGCCGATGCTTCCACGACGTGCCCCTTCCTCAGCACATACATATAGAAGCCAATGAACAGCGCGATCGGCACCGTGCAGGCGATGGTGAAGGTGCCCCACGAGCTGCCGGGCACCAACTGCATGACGTTTTCTGAAAGTGTCACCTGATTGTCCTTGAACGTACCCCAAGGTTGGTTGTCGCCGTCTTGACGAGGCTTCACAACCACGAATTCTTCGCTTCGTGTGACTTCCGCGCCGTTCGGATAACGGACCTTGGTCTTGGCCGGAACAAACAGCACGTGTCGATCGCGCCCCGTCTCTCTTTTGATTGTGGCGTCGCCAGCGAAAGTCAGCTGCGTATCTTTAACAAGCTTGATTTCTTCCCCTCCGAGCGCCTTCACCACCACCACGCCGAGACCCGCCAAAGCCACGATCACGATAAACAGGATCGTGATCGAGGCGGTCGTTCCGGCGAACGCGCCAATCTCCGTGCGGGCAATCTCGGCGAGTGACCGCCCCCCGCTGCGCACACTCGCCGCCAGCACCAGCATGTCCTGAACCGCCCCGGCCAGGCACACGCCGACGACAATCCAAATCAACCCTGGCAAGTAGCCAAATTGAATCGCCAACACAGGCCCGATCAGCGGCCCCGCTCCGGAGATTGCGGCAAAGTGATGCCCAAACAGCACCCACTTCTGCGTGGGAGAGTAATTGTGACCGTCGTTGAGCGTGTAGGCGGGCGTTGTCCGGCTGTCGTCCAGGATCGCCACCCGCGCGGCGAGGAATGCGCTATAAAAACGGTACGCGATGGCCAGGCAGCAGAGCACCCCGATAATCAGCGGCATGGCGTGCATCGTCAATCTCCAGGTTCGCAGGCGATCAGCGGTTGATAGTGCAATCGGGCACACGTGTCAAGCAATCGCCCCATGAGCATCCGGGCCGATCCGCTCTCCGCCGTAGGGCCGGCTGTGCCGGCCGGATTCGCGTGATCTTCTCATCCACGGCCGGCACAGCCGGCCCTACCAACTTGCCAAACGTCAAACAATTCGTCGCTCGGGACGCATGGCGGCTGCGCTGCGGAGGTGGTACAGCATGGCGGCGGAGGCGGTGGCGGAGTCGCGCGCGGCGATCGCGTCGAGGATTGCCAGATGTTGCTCATAGGCTGTCTGCAAACTTCGGGTCGATTCAGCGACGGCGGAGTAAGAGAGGCGCTTGTAGCTCCAGCATTTGCGGATCGCCTCGCGAAGGGGCAGATTGCCGGTGTGGTCCGCAATCGCCAGATGCAGCGCGAAGTCGAAGCAGCGGACGGCTTCGGCCCAATCGGAACCCTTTCGCCGGGGGGCGGCGTCCGCCAATTGGCGCAATCGGTCCAATTCGTCCGCCGGAATTTGTTGCGCTGCCAGCGCGACGGCCGGCGGCTCCAAGAGTTCGCGCAACTGGTGGATGCCAACCAGCCAATTCTCCGCGCCTGGTTGCACGACAGCCCTTTTGTTTGGCTCCAAGGCTACGATTCCATCGGCGGCGAGTCGCTGCAAGGCTTGCACGATGGGAGTGCGGCTGACCCGCAGTTCTTTGGCGAGCAGAGTGCTCTTGAGTTTTTGGCCGCCGGAAAACTCGCCGCGAATGATTCGCAGCAGGATTTGCTCGTAGATTTCCTCGACCAGCGTCTGCGTCGTGTCGTGGTCTCGCTCCGCGCGACGAACAGCAGGCGGAGCAGGATGCCTGGACTCGGCCGGCGGCGGCTTGCGTTTTCGGTTGACAATCATGCGGCTGTTGAATAAAGTGAATCCACTTGCGCCCTGGATTTCTCCGGGTGCATCTCATTATATCCGCGATTCTTGGCCAGACCATGGATAAGCTGCACGAAAGTGGATTCACCAATAGGGGGGTTTCACTTTCGCCGCCGACCCTCCGCGCCGGCATGGTCGGCATCGGAATGATCTTTGACGAGACCTATCGGCCGCTATTTGAGCACCGGCATGCGTCCGGCGGCGTGTACGATCCGAGCTTCGGCCTGTGCCGCGTCGAACTCGCCGCGGTGGCGAGTCGCACGGGCGTGCGTGCCGAGGCGTATCGCCAGAATTCGGCCGGCAAGATCGCCGCGTTTGAGAGCTTCTCGGGGGACAACGCGGTGGCCCGGTTGCTTGAGGCCGGTGTCGACTTCGCCTGCGTCGCCACGCCCGACGATCGCCACTTCGCCGGCTCGAAGGCGGTCTTGTCGGCAGGGAAGCACCTGCTGGTCGAGAAGCCGTCGGTGTTGTCGCTCGCAGAACTCGACGAACTGGAGCGGATTGCGCGCGAACAACACGTTTTGGCGAAAATTGTCTATCACAAGTTGTTCGATCCCGACCATAAGAAACTGCGCACGCTGGTGATGGATGGCGAATTGCAGCACGTCAACAACGGTTACTGTTCGCTGCTGGAGCCGAAGTCGATCTCGAGCGGGCAGTTTGCCGAGTGGATTCGGGGACGCAATCCGGGCACGTACGTCGCAGTGCATTACATTAAGCTGATCGACTTTACTTTCGGCGGGCGGCTGAAGAGCGTCGCCTGCACCGGTCAGCGTGGACTGGTGGGATCGGCGGATGGCCCGACGTGGGACTCGACGCAGTTGCGGCTCGTCTACGAATACGCGGACCTGCGCCAGGCAGCGTTCGACATCCACACCAGTTGGGTGGCGCCCGACAATTTCCCCGGCTACGTCGAGCAGGAGGTGCAGTTTCGTTTCGACAACGGTGTTTGGAACGCGCACAGCCGCAAGCGGGGCGTCGAATGCACGATCGAGGGCAGCACGCCCTTGAAGCGCAAAATCACGATCAACAACCACTACAACGGAACATGCATCGAGCCCTGGGGGCAGCGTTCGCAGCGCGGTTATGGCCTGGAAGCGATTGATCGGTTTGTGCATGAACTGGCCTTCGTCGAGTACGGCGGACCGGCTGGCGAGCGATCACGGCGACTCGATGCAGTGCGAAATCTGCTGCACAATGACCTGGCCGCCGACCGGCAAGTCGTCGCGGCAGTGCAATCGATGGAAGCAATTCTGGCCCGACATGCCGCGGGCCGTCCCAACGGCGTCGTCGAAGTTGATCATCCGGCCGGCGGGCTCGCGCTATTCACCCCAGGCTCGAAGGAGCCTGAAATTCTTTACCCCGGACGAGTCGCCGGTGCGCATGCTGCCGGGCTCCCTCGGGGGACAGGGAACACGTAGCCAACCGGGTCCGGGAGAAACTTTACCCACAGGAAATCATGGAAATGCCACAAGCTGCCGAATCTGTCTTGCCCGCGGTCGAACATCCGGGCGAACCGCAGGCCAACGAACTCCGCCGCCGTTTGCAGGCGATCGAGCCGCATTGCCTGCGAACCTACACCCCCAGCCTCGCGGTCTTCGCGCACAGCGAAGGATCGTACCATTACACGCCCGACGGACGAAAACTGGCCGACTTCAGCTCCGGCGTGCTGGTCACGAATCTTGGGCACAATCCCGCGCGCTGGTGGCGGCGATTGCTTGATTACATGAACGTCGATCCGGCGTCCCTGGCCCGCGATGGGTTCTTGTCGGCCGTGGCCCTGACGGCTTACAACGCCGCCACCGACGTCGAGATCCTCGCGTCGGAACGCCTGGTGGCGCTGATGCGCAAGCAACCTGGTGGCGCGAGGTGCGAACAAGTGATGTGGGCCGCCAGCGGAAGTGAGGCCATCCAAAAGGCATTGTGGTGTGCGCTCGATCGCAGAGAGGGCGAAGACATGATCCTGGCCACGCGCTTTGGCTTTCACGGCAAGAAGGGATTGGCGGGCGCGGTCACCGGCAGCGAACAAGACAACGACCGTGACCCGCGCGTTCGTTTCATCAGCTTCCCGCTCGAAGAGTGCAATTCGATCGAGCGCCGCCGGCAGCCGTGCAAGCTGACGAAGTACGAGCGAGAATTGGATTTGCTGTGGCACACCTACGGAAACCGCATTTGCTGCCTGATTACCGAGCCCTATCTCGGCGGCGGCGGCTCGTTCCATCCGCAGCGGGAATACTTGCAGTTGCTTGAACACTTCTGCCGCGCGCACGATATCCTGTTCATCTTCGACGAAGTGCAGTCCAACTTTGGCCGCACGGGCGAGCTGTTCGCGTTTACGCATTACGGCGTCGAGCCGGATATCGTCGTGCTGGGCAAAGGACTGGGAAACGGCGTGGCGGTGAGCGCCGCGGTCGGTCGGGCCGACCTGTTTGCCAGGATGCACTACGGCGAGGCGAGCGACACCTGGAGCGGCAATCCGCTTTCGAGCGCGGCCGTGCTGGCGACGCTCGACGAGTTCGCATCCTCCGACGTGATAGTTCATGCCCGCAAGCTGGCCCAGGTGCTCGAGTCAGGACTTTCGCGGTTGTCGGCGCTCCCGGCGGTTTCGAACGTGCGCGGCGAGGGCGTGGTGTGGGGGGTGGAATGCGCGGCGATCGGCGGCAACGACGCAGAAGCGGTGGCCAGCGCCTGCGTGAAGGCGTGCTACCTGGGGGACGATCAATGCCGGGCGATCCACTTGCTTGGACCGCTGGCCGGCAAGGTGATTCGCGTCAGTCCGCCCCTGGTGATGCCGCTGGACGAAGCGCGCGAGTATCTCGATGCGATGTACGAAATCCTGGCCCGCGTCGGCCGGGAATTCGCGCTTGACTCAAGCCCCTTCCAGGTCCGCACGTGATTGGGGCGCCACCGCACCACCCCTCCCTGCCAGCATGCGTTGCACCAGGAGCGGCGAGACAAACGCCAGATTGCCGATCAGCATCACCAGGCCAAACGTCATCATGCCCAGGCAGATCGCAATCCCCATGTGCAACAGAATTGCCAGGATGAGCATCACGGGCCGCCAGCGTTTGCTCCAGATCAGCAGGCAATAAAAGGTCTCCCAGAAGATAGTCACGTGCGACAACAAACTAACGGTTCTCGGCCAGTGGGCAAGCCAGGTCATGTCGAGCGATTGATACTCGTAGTTGCCCAGAGCCAACCACATGGCGAAGCCGTTCCACCAGGCCAGACCCATCAACTTCGAAGTGCCCGCGAACAGATAAATCACGCACATGTGAAGCTGGATCAGCCGAATGGCAATGTTGGCGGCAATGCTGGGCTCGACCGCAACCAACCCCACGCCCCTTCGCTTCGCCAGCCAGTGATCGAACGAGTATCGCGCTCCGCAGGGGCCAAGGCATAGATAAATCGCCAGCAGCGCATTGATTTGGTCGAGTCCGAACAGCGCACCGGGCACGCGCTGGATGTACGACAGTGTGGCAATCGCCGCCAGCGGCGCCACCACCCGACTGAACAGTCCAACGGTCAACATTGCAAACACCACAATCGCCGCAAGATGTGCCCCCCATAGCTGCCCCGGCGTCCGCAACCACCAGAAATAGCTCCAGGTGTGCATCTCACGATGAAATGCATGAACGGCGTCGGGCATGAGCCACCCGTCCGCCCCAAAGAAACTTTCCAGCTTCAAACTCCACACGCCATGCGTGTACAGCAGCATCGCGCCGGCGAATACGCGAATCAGCGATAGCGTCGCGGGATCCACGGGAGTGAACCAGAAACGGTCCCAATCGGCGACGATCTCGCGGAACCATCCCTTCACCGTGCCCGCAAGCGCACTCATCGGTCGTCCTCCGAGAACGTGCCAAGCGGCAACTCCTCAAACAGGTTTGCGTCGGCGAGCGAAACTTTGCCTCGTTGAATGTCTTCAATCGCCGCGATCCGGTGTTCGACCAGCGTCAAACGAACGTTCGCCGCTTGATGCGCAAGCAAAAGATGCCGAGCATAAGATCGAACGTACCGATCGAAGACCGCTCGCCCCGGGGCGTTCTTGTCGGGTGTGTAAAGCGTGTTCAGCGTCTCGCTGAGCATGAAGTAGCGATGATAAAGAAGTCGAGGCTGACGGGCGGCGCGATCGGGAAAATGGCCTGATAGGGTCTGGCCGCCGGGCAGCGTCAGATCATATTTCACCAGGTGACTGGGACCTGGTTCAGGCGCGAAAAACCGATAGCCATTTCCCAGGTAGAGCGCATCAACGTAGGGCGCAACCAACCGACGACAGTCAGCCGCCAGCGGCGAGGTCTGTTCGCGAATCGCCGCCCAAGGGCCAACGAAAACCGCAAACAGATGAAATGCAACCAGCCCGCTCACCGCCACTCGCAGACCAGGCGGCCAGGGAGATTGGGGAGCCGGCGCTGGAACCGCGGGAGAAACGGCTGTTCGTGTTGGAGGCTTGTGCTTTCCCACGAAACTAATATCGGCAGCCGCACGCAGGGCGGGTTTCCAATCCGCGCTGCCAACAAAAAAAGCCCGCGGGTTGTAACCCGCGGGCTTTCATTGACGACTTGATTCATCGATCGCCGCTGGGGCAATCGAACCGTCTTTTTCCGCCAGAACTACTTCTGAGCGGTCTGGGCCACCGGCCCTTGATTAGCGCCGTCGGCAAAGTCGAAAAAGATTTCCTTCGACTCGCCGGCCTTGATCGAGACGACTTGCTCCTTGGCCAGCAGCTTGCCGTCGTGTGCGAACTCGGCACGGACGGTGTAATCCATCCAGCCCTCGCCATCGCCCAACCTGGTGGTGCTGAACTGGCGCACTTCGCCAATCTGCCTGGTCTCGTTGCCGGCCAGGTACAGCTTGGCGTCGGCCGGAACACGAACGACCAGCGTCGTGGTCAGCGGCTCGTTGCCAGCGATAGCGCCGGCTTCGTCCGTCACGTCGTCGAAGACCACTTCGGTGTTGCTGCCCGCCGTGAGCTGTGCGGTCTTGGTGATCGCCACCAGCTTGCCCGAGCGAATCATTTCGGCCTTCACTTCAAAGCTATACGGCGCACCGTGGACCAAACCACGTGAGACGTATTGACGCTCGACGCCGCCGGTCGTGGTGGCCTTGCCGTTGACAAAGATCTTGGCGTCGGCAGGAACTTTAACAAGCAACATCCCAGCGCCGGTGAAAGCGCTCTTGCCTTCGGCATCCTCGGCGGGAGTCGCAGGCGTGGGCGTAGCCGGAGCGGCGGGCTTGGCATCGTGCATTTCCATTTCGCCTTCCGAATAGATCACGCCACCCGATGAGCCGCCACTGGAACCCCAGCTTCCACCGCTGGAGCCGCCATTGGAACCCCAACTACCACCACTCGAATGCCAGCGGTGTACGCGATAGGATCCACCGCTGGATCCCCAGCTACCACCGCTGGATCCCCAACTTCCACCGCTCGATCCCCAACTGCCGCCGCTGGATCCACCGCTGGATCCCCAACTGCCGCCACTGCTGCCACGCCAGCGATGGCCAAAAGCAGAGACATCCGTTGCCGACAACCAGACCGCGGTCACCACGGCCAACGCCAATACTGGCTTCAAGATCGTTCGCATAAGACTCATCGCTCCCCTGGAAAAGAAAGAAACCGTTTACTGTGCTGGATAGCCTACCCACCAAACATAGCAAGCGGATACCGGAATTCAAGTAAGCTGCGGTAAGTTTTCCGACGGCGGGTTTTGGGAAGCATATTGAAACTTGCATGCCAGGCTGGCTTTTCCAGCCAATTTGGCGGATTGAACGAATCGGACGGTCGCGCGGAACGTCCACACCCGCCCCATCCGCACGGTAAATCGGGCTGAATCAAGGAATTCAGCTACAAACCAACGCCCGGGTTCCCTAACATCTCCACGGTCCAAGGAGAAACTATGTGGGCTTCCCGCCGTCTGATACGAATTCCATGGTCCATCGCCGTGATTGCCATCGCGATTGTATCGATGGGTTGGATTGCGCTGGCAAGGGCCGACGAGATTGCCGGCACGGGGGGGCGTTTCTTGAATCGCCAGGTGGCATGGTCCGTACTTGCCGTCGGGGTAACCGCGATGGCATGCTGGCCCAACTTTCGTACGCTTGCCCGGTGGAGTTACCTGTTTCTGTGCGTAGCCGTGGCCATGCTGGTGCTGGTTTACTGGTTTCCGCCGGTGAACGGCGCGCATCGCTGGATTCGCCTGGGCCCGATCGGCTGGCAACCTTCCGAGTTCGCCAAGCTGGCCTTTGTCTTGGGTCTTGCGCGCTATTTGATGTACCGCGACACATATCGCGAACTGCATGGATTGCTTGTGCCACTGGTGTTGGTCATGGTTCCCGTGCTGCTCGTTCTCAAAGAGCCCGACTTGGGCACAGCGCTGGTTTTTCTTCCGGTGCTGTTGGCGATGCTCTTCGCGGCTGGTACCCGCGGACGACACCTGGTGATTGTGTCGATCGTCGGGGCGGCAATGCTACCCATCCTTTGGTCGCAAATGAGCCGCGAGCAAAGATCGCGGATTACGGCGCTGGCCGAACAGACGGTTCCCGGCCAAACGCCGACGCGCGACGGGTATCATTTGCACGCCGCCAAGCAGCTGCTCGCCATGGGGGGTGTGGTGGGCAGCATCCTCCAGGGAGAGCTGACGGAAGATTTGGGCGCTTACCGCGTTCCGGAACCGCACACGGATTCCATTGTATGCCTGGTGGGAGAGCAGTTAGGCCTGGCGGGCGTGGCAATGCTGCTGGGGCTCTTCGCACTCCTGGTTGGGCGGATTCTCGTTGTGGCGAGCAAGACGCAAGAGCCTTTTGGGCGGCTGGTGGCGACAGGCGTCGCGGCGATGATTGCGGTGCAGGTGACGATCAACACCGGCATGATGGTCGGACTGCTGCCGATCACCGGTTTGACGCTGCCGCTGGTGAGCTACGGCGGCTCGAACTTGCTGGCCAACGCGATCGGTCTGGGCCTGGTGCTCAACATTGGTCTGCGACCGGGCTATGAAATTTCCAGCGAGCCATTCGCGTTCGCCGATTGACCCACGCGTCCGCGGCGCTCCGAGCCGCGGTTGCGAGTCTCGGAGAGACTTGCCTACGCGGGACCGGCCGTTCGCGTTGC
Organism: Planctomycetaceae bacterium; assembly: GCA_005773095.1. Classification (GTDB taxonomy): domain Bacteria; phylum Planctomycetota; class Planctomycetia; order Pirellulales; family PALSA-1355; genus SXHT01. The sequence goes on along the minus strand of SXHT01000192.1, from coordinate 3,470 downwards.
CGACTGTCGTTGCTGGGCGATCGTGGCTATCATGTTTTCATGATTGCCCGGCCGAAGGACACAACGCGACATGCTCTTGTCACCGGCGCTGGTGGCGGCCTCGGCCGCGCGATCGCGGTCCGACTTGCAGGTGATGGATGGAATGTGGCGATTGCCGACATTCGTGAAGAAAACAGTCGCGAAACACTACGACTCGTTGAGGCTGCCGGTGGCAACGGTCGAGTCGAAACTCTCGATGTGCGGGATTTCGACGCCTGGCGAGCCGTCGTCGAACGTTTGCAGTCGGCCTGGCCGAGCCTGGAGATGCTGGTCAACAACGCCGGCGTGGCATGTTCCGGGCAGGTTGGCACCACGCCGCTTGACGACTGGCGGTGGCTGATCGAAACCAACCTGTTCGGCGTGCTTCATGGATGCCACGCCTGCCTTGGTTGGCTGAGGCAAAACCCAGGCCGGGCGTCGCTGGTGAACATCGCGTCCGTCGCCGCGGTATTGCCCGTACCCGCAATGGCGGCGTACAACGTCGCCAAGGCAGGCGTGCTGGCGCTCTCGGAATCGATGGCCTGCGAGCTGCACGGAAGCAATCTGCACATGACGGTGGCATGCCCTGGTTTCTTTCGCACAGGACTTTTGGATCGCGGCCGATTTCAAACGCAACGGGAGCGCGATTGGGCGGAGTATTACACGAATTCAGCGCCCCTGAACGTCGGGCAAATCGCCGATCAAATTGTGCGGGCCGCCTATCGCCGCAAACTGCATGTATTTCTTCCGGCACGCGCCCGTTGGCTATGGTATCTACGGCGCCTCGCCCCAGGTCTGTGGATCAAGTTGGTGGGCGCGGGTTATGCACGCGATCTAGCCATGCACCGGGAGTCAGAAGCCAGAAGTCCGGAGCCAACAACTCACAACGCCAGCCATTCGAATACGAACCCCTGACACCGGACCCCTGACGCTTTAACCCTTTGCTGAACCTTCACTCCACCACTTCCGACCGCTGGCTCGCACAAGTCGACGCCGATCTCGCGACGGTGCTCATCGACCACGCGCATTGCGAAAAGAAGGCAGCGGGCACGGCAATGAGCTTACTGTTTGCCTATGGCGGCGTGATGGCGATGTGCCGCGAGCTGCCCCCCATCGTCATCGAAGAACTGGAACACTTCAAACTCGTGCTCGACTTGCTCCAACGCCGCGGGATTCCTTTGCGTACCATGAAGCCCAGCAACTACGGAAAGCAATTAAACGAATTGGTCCGCAAAGGAGAGCCGCACCGCGCCGTCGATCGGCTAATCATCGCCGGCCTGATCGAAGCCCGCTCATGCGAACGATTTGCCCTGCTGCGTGGCCACATCGCCGACCGTGACTCAGAACTCGCCGATTTTTACGCCAGCCTGTTCGAAAGCGAGGCCCGCCACCACAGCACCTACGTGCAGCTTGCCTGCCAATTCGACCGACAAGAAGCAGTCCATGGCCGCCTTGCCGAACTCAGCGTCGCCGAAGCCGAAATCATCGCCCGCGGCGACACGCTCCCGCGGATGCATAGCTAACGAAATGCTCGCCAGCGCGAAGGCGGCCAATAGATGTGCGTGACCACGCCAACGATGTGGTCGGTCGGGACCGCGTAGGATGGGTGGCCCGGTGCGCCAACCTCCCATAGCCGCGAATCATTGGACGCCGCCGAAAAGTCTCCCAAGACAAAGTACTCGTCGGAAGCGAGCGCCGCTGGGCGATCGGCACTTCCCCAAAGTGAATTCCGGCCGTGCCAATTCTCCATCTTCGCAAGGTAATGCAACGGGCCTGCATCGACTGGCGGGGCAGGTTGCGTTCCGTTCGCGAAGACCGCGCCATTGCGAATCGTAATGGTTTCACCCGGCATGCCAACCAGCCGCTTCACGTAGACAGTCGTTGGATCTTCGGGAAACCGAAACACGATCAAGTCCCAACGGCGTGGTCTGTATAAGACGAAAGCTGGAATCAACGTGGCGCACCAAGCGCCTACGGCGCGCCAAAAAGTCGTCCTCATGACTTGCGCGAGCGCAACGAAAATGACAACCAGCGTGAGCAAGAACGCAACGATAACCACGGTGTCACTTGACTCAAGCGCGACCAGCAAGAAGTTCGCCTGCGAGCCGACCAGAGCTACAGCGACAAACGCGAGAAAAGCTCGTCGAAACGAGAGTTTCGGCGACCGAGTCCAGCGAGCGCCAAGCTGCAAAAAAACCAGACCTGCGCCGCCGCCGAGACAAGCGCTAACACGACTACAAAGCTAATGAGCACGAAAGTTGCCATGCGATTTACCACTCGAAGGTGAATGCACGCAGTCTAAAGTCGCGTCGTGCTTAATGTCCATCAGCCTCATTCCTGTACTTCGGGGCGCACTTGCGTTAGGCTTAGTCAGGAGACGCTTGATTGATCGCCCCTGCCCTGCCCCGTTGCAAGCCTGCCCGTGTCCGAAACTTCCAGCGACTTTCCCGATCTCAACACCCTGGTGGGATTGTTTTATCCCAGCCTCGCGGACTTGGGCGCGTTTGAAGCCGTCTCCTCGGCGCAGATGGCACGCAACTATCGTATGTTGCTCGCGCATCAAGACCACATGACCGTGACCGTCGAACGCTACCATAACTGCCCGGTCGACGTCGACGTGCTCGCCACGCAAATGGCCGAACATCACTACGCCCGCAAGATACTGCTGCGGCGGCAATCCGACCGCGCCGTGGTGCAGTTCGGGATCATGCGGGTCGATTTCGCGTTTGTCAGCGAAGAAATACGGCGGCAAATCGAAAGCCAGTCGATTCCGCTGGGCCGGATTCTCATCAACCATAACGTGCTTCGGGATGTGCATCTGGCGCAACTCTGGAAAGTCACGCCGGGACCCGACCTTCAACGCTTATTCAATCTACCCTCGCCGGTCCCCAGCTACGGCCGCACCGCGGTGATCGACTGCCATGGCGCACCGGCGATCGAGCTGCTGGAAATCGTGACGCCGCTCGAGGAGGTCTTGGTGGGTCTCGGGATTCGGGATTCGGGACTCGGATGAAGCGAATGGCGCGTGCCCCAATATTTGCCGGTCACGGCAAGCTCCCTACCATTTGATGCATGTCTGATTTTTTGCGAGCCCCGAGCCCCGAACCCCGAGCCCCGCTTCGCATCGTCTACCTGACCGCGGGGGCCGCAGGAATGTACTGTGGAAGCTGCCTGCACGATAACACGCTTGCCGCTGCGCTGATGGAAGCGGGACATGAAGTGCTGTTGGTGCCCACCTACACGCCCCTCCGCACCGATGAGCCCGACGTCAGCATCCACCGCATGTTCTTCGGCGGCATCAACGTTTACCTGCAACAGAAGTCGGCGATTTTCCGCCACACGCCGTGGCGGGTTGATAAGCTGCTCGATTCGCCGGCGCTGCTCAATCGGATTGCGCATGGCGGCCCAAGTGTCGAGGCCGAAAAGCTCGGCGACCTGACCGTCTCCATGCT
>SXHT01000191.1 GCA_005773095.1 Planctomycetaceae bacterium | reverse complement strand
GGCGAGTAACAACATATTTGTCACGCGGTTTGAGGTAGCACGTGGGTAAGCTGCGCGTCCTATCCGGCAGTTCATATTCAGAAGGTCGCAAACAGAAGCGAAAGCTGCGCCGGTCGACATACTCTTTGCTAGAGCCGCCAGTTTGCGCTTTGTGCAAGGAGGTCAGATGAACCAGTTTTCTCGTGCGAACGAGGCACTTGAGCGTCTGGCCGTCGCGCTTGATTGCCCGATCGCGATCGTGGGTGAGCTGGCCGCAATCCATCATCGTGCATCTGTGACGACCACGGATATCGATATCGTCGTGCCGCGTGACAAGCTACAAGTGCTCGTTGGCGCCGCGCCGCAGCATGGTTTGAAGGTGGTGCGTGAATCGCCTCGCGGCTGGCATCGGCTGGAATTCGTGGACGCCGAGGGACCAGTGAGAATTGAGGTCGTGCCGGCGGGCGAGAAAAGTCCGCGCGATCCCGAGCACGCTCCACCGAATCCCAGTCCGCAAGAACTGGGAGTCGCCAGCGGCGTGGGCTACGCCTCTTTCGCCGGTTGGGTGGCCATGAAACTGGTGGCCAACCGCGACAAAGATCGCTATCACCTCATCGAAGCGCTGACGCAAGCGGCCCCGGAGCAAATCGCGGAGGCGGTCGTCCAGCTCCGCAGCATGCATCCGAGTTATCTCGCGGAGTTTCACCGTCTTGTCCGCGCTGCGGAAGACGAATCGCAAGAGAATTGGTAGAATTGCGGCATGAACTTCTCCCGCCGTATTTCCCTTCTTCTTGCCGCGCTGCTCACTCTGCCTCAGGCTTTGCTTGCGGCAGAAGCATCGCGATTCACTCCGTCCGCCTACACGGCGGGCAAGCTGGAAATTGTCGAGGGAATACCCCTGGTCACGGTCAGCGGAACGCCGCAGGAGATGGGGGAGCAGTTGGGTACGCTGCTCAAGCGGCCGGTTGGCCAGCTGATGGAAAAGCAAGATGATTTTGCCCGCGGCTTTGGGTTGGGCGCGAATCTTCACAGCGCGTTGAAGTCCGGGCTGGCTCGATCAAGCCGCTTGCTTTGGCCGTCGTTTCCCGAATCGCATCGGCGCGAGTTGCAGGCGACGGCGAAGGCGGCTGGTGTGGATGTTGACGTGCTCACGCTGGGCAACGTGATGTACGAGCTGTCGCGGTTTCCGGCATGCTCGACACTCGCGGTGGAGCCGGCGCGCTCGACAACGGGCGACTTGCTCTTCGGGCGGAACCTGGACTTTCCCACGTTCGGGTTTCTCGACAAATACAGTGTGGTGATCGTCTATCGCCCGCAAGGTAAGCACGCGTTTGTTTCGGTGACGTTTCCCGGGTTTGTCGGCGTAGCCTCGGGCATGAACGATGCGGGCTTGTGCGTCGCGCAATTGGAGGTGAACTCGTCGGCCGAGGGATCTTCGCGCGTGAATTTTTCCGGCACTCCTGTGGCGATGTGCTTCCGCAGGCTATTGGAAGAATGTTCGACGTTGGACGAAGCTGAAAAGCTGCTTCGAGAGCAGAAGCGGCTGATCATGTGCAACCTGGCGATTTGCGACCGCCAGCAGGCCGCGGTTTTGGAGATCACGCCGAAGACGGTCGTGCGCCGGCCAGCCGATCATGGTTTGTGTCCCTGCACGAATCATTTTCGGACGGAAAAGCTGGCCGTGGGGACCGCTTGTTCACGGTACGGCAGACTGTTTGCCGGCCAACAGCTCGACCAGCTCGCTCAGACCGATGTGGCCCGACTGCTCGACGCGGCCAATCAGGGGGACCGCACGCTGCAAACGATGATCTTCGAGCCGGCCAAATTGCGGCTGCATCTGTCGCTGGGCCCGCCTCCTTCTTCATCGCGGCCGCTTAAACGGCTGAATCTGGCGGAAGTATTGCATGGGGACTGATTTCCGCCGCGCTTCACGGCGGGCAAGCCGCGCCGCTAGACTGATGCCATGCCTGACGTGCCCCGCTACCTCGTGCCGTTTCATCCCAAGCGGGTGCCGCATCGGTTTGCCGATCTGCTGATCATTGGCGGCGGCGTGGCCGGGCTCCGCGCCGCGATCGCGGCGCGGCCGGAACAGTCGGTCGTGGTGATTACCAAGACGACGCTGAAACAATCGAACAGTGCCTGGGCGCAGGGCGGCATCGCCGGCGTGCTCGATCCCGAGGATCGGTTTGAAGATCACATCGCCGACACACTCGCCGCCGGGGGGGACCTTTGCGATCGCGACGTCGTGGAGATGGTGGTCCGCGAAGCCCCCAAGCGAATTCAGGAACTGATCGATTGGGGCACACGCTTCGATGAGTCGCTGGGCGAGTTGGCGCTCGGCCGTGAAGGCGGGCACAGCCATCACCGCATCGTGCATGCGCTCGGCGACGCCACCGGCAAGGAAATGATGCGGGCCATCATCGAACGGGCCACGAAGCTGCCGAACGCCGAAACGTGGGAGAACGCTTTCACGCTGGATCTGCTCACGCATCAGGGCGTCTGCCGTGGATCGCTCGTCTGGAACCCGCAGCACGGCAAGACGTTTGTCTGGGCCAAGCAAACGATTTTGTGTACCGGCGGGGCAGGGCAGCTCTATCGCGAAACCACCAATCCCGAAGTGGCCACGGGCGACGGCCTGGCGGCGGCATATCGCGCGGGGGCCGAGGTGCGCGACATGGAGTTCATGCAGTTCCATCCCACGGTGCTATACATTGCCGGTAGCAGTCGCAATTTAATAACGGAAGCGATGCGGGGCGAGGGCGCGAAGCTGGTCGATCGCGCTGGCTATCGCTTTATGCCCGACTACGACCCTCGCGGCGAGTTGGCCCCCCGCGATGTGGTGAGCCGTGCAATCGTCACGCAGATGGAAAAAACGCGTCATCCGAGCGTGTATCTCGACATGAGCCATTTGGACGGTGGCAAGATCCGCGTAAGATTTCCTGGCATCGCGGCGATTTGCGCCGAGTTTGGCATCGACATTGCAAAGGACCCCATTCCCGTGCGGCCGGGCGCGCACTATATGATCGGCGGCGTGACGGTCGATGGGGAGGGACGTACAACCTTACCTGGTCTGTGGGCGGCGGGTGAGGTTACATCGAGCGGCCTGCATGGGGCGAATCGCCTGGCATCGAATAGTTTGCTCGAAGGCCTGGTGTATGGTGCGCATACGGGCGATGGCGCATCGCAGGCGGCGGCGGCGATGAAGGACCATTATCAGGCCATTCCCTTGGAGAATCCGCGACTCTCGGAACACTTCGAGCCGCTCGATCTGGTCGATATCCGCAATTCGCTCAAGAGCCTGATGTGGCGCAACGCCGGGATCCGCCGCGACCGCGAAGGACTGCTGGAAGCCAAGGAGAACATCGACCGCTGGTGCCGTTACGTGCTGCCCCGCCAATTTGCCGATCCGCAAGGTTGGGAGCTGCAAAACCTGCTCACCGTCGCCAAGATCGTGATTGCCGCGGCGTTGGAGCGCGAAGAAACCCGCGGGGTGCATCTGCGTACTGACTTCCCGCAAACGGATAATGATCGCTGGCGGCGGCGGATTTCCTTTCGGCGGTAAGCCCGATTATGCACAAGTTTCATGCTATTAATGACTTGCGACGATTACCACGCAGGCGCGATCCAGCTGCCGCGAGACTGCCTAGTCGACTAGACAAGGGCCCCCGTGCGCATTAGCTTGTTGGGGGCATCCGGCGTTTGGCTTGCCGTCCGCTCGCTTGTTCCGGCGGCGTTGCTTGCGAAATCGTCGATCTGGCGGAAGCAATTTTCTCGCCAGTACCTGCGCACACTACGGAATATCTTCGAGGGAATGATCCCGCGGCTCGGTCCGGATTCCACCCGCTGCGGCAACATTTCCTAAGCTTCCCCGCCCTGGTCCTACCAAGAGTTTGAGATTATGACGACACCCACCAACGGTTCGGCCCTTGCCAGTCAGCCGATGATTGAGGCCATCGGTCTTTCCAAATTTTACGGCGATTTTGCCGCCGTTCGGGACATCACGTTTCACATTCCCCAGGGCCAGGTAGTGGCGTTTTTGGGCCCTAACGGTGCGGGCAAGAGCACCACCATGAAGTTGCTCACCGGCTACCTGGCCCCGTCGACCGGGATGGCCCGGATCGCCGGCCATGACATGACGAACGATCGGATCGCCGGCTCCATGAAGTTGGGTTACTTGCCGGAAAACGGCCCGCTCTATCCCGACATGACGCCGCGGCAGCTGCTGGAGTTTTTCGCGGATGCCCGTGGCCTGGATGCGCAGCGGAAGCGAGAGCGGATCGATGCGGTCGTCGATTTATGTGCCCTGAAGTCGGTTATCGGCAAAGCGATTGGCAAGTTGTCTAAGGGTTATCGGCAGCGGGTGGGCATGGCCCAGGTACTGCTGCATGAGCCGGATGTGTTGATCCTCGACGAACCGACTGCGGGGCTTGATCCGAACCAGATTCGGGACGTGCGGAAGCTGCTCCGCAAATTGGGTGAGAACAAGACGATCTTGCTCAGCACGCACATTTTGCAAGAGGTCGAAGCGATTGCCAGCCGCGTGGTGTTCATCAACGAGGGCCGAATGGTATTCGACGGTCCGGTCGATCAACTGGCCACGGATGCGATGCAGCTCGACGAAAAATTCCACGAATTGTCCGGAGCCGAAGTGTAAACCCCGGTTTCGGGCTGTGCCTGGAACTGCTCGGTCGGCGAGGTGCCAACCAACCATTCGTTTACGAGATCCACAAGGCAGAGACCCGGGAGCTACGTGTTCCCGGGCCGAGCCTGGGAACGAGAAATCTGAATTATGAACTTCAATGTCATTCGGGCGATCTTTCGCCGCAATTTTGTCAGCTACTTCAGCAACCCCACGGGCTACGTCTTTATTTGCGTGTTCGTGCTGGCCACGTCGTTCGCGGCGTTTTGGCCAGCGGAGTTTTTCAACGCCAATCTGGCCAACCTCGAGCAGCTCAATAAATTTCTGCCGTTCATTTTGATCGGGTTCATTCCGGCGATCACGATGAGCATTTGGGCCGACGAGCGGCGGCAGGGCACCGACGAATTGCTGCTGACCATTCCCGCCGCGGACATTGACGTGGTCTTAGGCAAGTATCTGGCGGCAGTAGCGATTTATTCCGTGTCGCTGTTGTTTTCGATGATTTCGAACTTTATGGTGCTCTCCACCTTGGGGGTGCCTGACTTTGGCCTGATCTGCGGCACGTACTTTGGCTATTGGGTGGTGGGGTTGGCGCTGTTGGCCATTGGGATGGCGGCGTCATTCCTCACGGGCAACCTGACCATTGCCTTTATTCTAGGCGCGGTGTTCATTTCGCCCGTGGTTTTCGCCCAGTATGGCGAATTGTTTTCGCTGCCTGCCTGGCTGAGCACCATTGCCGAGAAGATTGTTCATATCACGCCTGGCCAGCTGGGGATGTTCATTAAGCGATGGAGCATTGCCGAACAGTTCCGCGATTTTTCCCGCGGCGTGATCAGCATCTCGAGCATCGGCTACTTTTTTGGGATCGTCGTGCTGATGTTGTACTTGAGCATGGTGCTGATTGGCCGGCGTCACTGGAAGGGTGGCTTCGAGGGCCGGGGGTCGCGGATTCACTACACGGCACGGTTCGTCGCTTTGGCGGCCGCGGTGCTGGGCATCAACATGGTGCTGGCCCGTAACGACGGGCTGCGCGTCGATGTAACGACCGAGCATCTCAGCAGCCTCGCCCCGCAAACGCGCGAGATTCTTGGCAAGCTCGATTCCAAGTATCCGATCAAGATCGATGCCTACATCAGTCCGACCGTGCCGGAAAACTACACGCAGACGCGGCTCAACCTGATCTCCGCGCTGCGAGAGTTCGAAGCCACCTCGGGCGAAAAGATTAAGGTCGACGTCCACGACACACAGCCGTTCAGCCAGGAAGCCCAACGAGCCGAAACGCAATTCGGCATCAAGCCCGTGCCCGTGATTTCCACGTCGCGCGGCGCGCGTACGCAGGAAGAAGTGTTTTTGGGCGTGGCGTTTACCAGCGGTCTGGAAAAGGTGGTAGTGCCATTCTTCGATAAAGGCTTACCGGTGGAGTATGAGCTCGTTCGTTCAATTTCCACCGTGTCGCTGCCCAAGCGCAAGAAGCTGGGGATCCTCACGACGGATGCGAAGCTGTACGGTGGTTTCGACATGCAGAGCCTGGCCAGCACGCAGGACGAGCTGATCATTGAGGAACTCAAAAAACAGTACGATCTGGTACAGGTCGATTCAACCAATCCGATTTCCGAAAAGTACGATGTGCTGCTGGCGGTGCAGCCTTCTTCGCTCTCACCTCCCCAGATGGAGAACTTTATCGCCTGCGTGAAGTCCGGCCAGCCGACGGCGATTTTTGAAGACCCCTTCCCATTCCCAGGTTTCAACCCCACGGTTCCTGGCACCGCGGCGCCCAAGCGGCCGCCCGGCGGTGGCGGCATGAACCCGTTTATGCAGCAGCGGCAGCCGCCGGGACCCAAGGGGGATATCGGCCAGCTGTGGAGCCTGCTGGGCGTCGATTTCAACGGCACGGAAGTGATCTGGCAGGACTACAATCCCTATCCCGAAGCCAACTTCAGCAAGGAATGGGTCTTCGTCGCCGACGGTTCTGGCGCGAAGAAGCCATTTAATCAAAAGGATAAAATCAGCTCTGGATTGCAGCAGTTGCTTTTCCCCTATCCCGGAGCGGTGCGTGGACAGAACGCCTCAACCCTCAACTTCACGCCGCTGGTAACGACAAGCGAGTACACGGGTCAGGTTCCCGCCGATCAGATTTGGCAGCAGGGTTTTATGGGACCGTCGGGACCAAACCCGCGCTTGAATCAACTCGAGAAGACGACCAACGAAGAGTATGTGCTGGCGGCCCGCATCCATGGCAGATTGAAGACGGCCGCGGTGCCGATGTCCGACAAACAGGCGGCGTCTGCCGCACCGGCGGATGCCGTGGCTGAGGACCAGCCGGAAGCGGCAGCCGAGGCAACGCCAGCGGAGCCCACGGCCGACGCAGACGATGCTGCCACACCGCCGAAGGAGTCGGAGCAAGATTCTACTGACAAGTCGGCCGCCAGGCCCGCTGCGCAGCCCGAAGGCGAACCAGAGGCTGGCGAACCAGAGGCTGGCGAACCAGAGGCTGGCAAACCAGAGGCTGGCAAACCAGAGGCTGGCAAACCGGCGGAGTCGGAAGTCAACGTCGTGCTGGTGGCCGACATGGATTGCCTCTACTCGGCCTTCTTCATGGTCCGATCGCGCGGTGAAGAAGAAGAGGAAATGGTCAACTTCGATTTTGACAATGTAACTTTTGTGCTCAACGCGCTCGATGCATTGGCCGGTGACGACCGGTTTGTCGACATTCGCAAGCGGCGGTTCAAGCACCGCACGTTGACGCGGCTCACGGATAAAACGGCCGCCGCGCGGCAAGCGGCCGATCAGGCACGAGGAGATTTTATTCAAGAATTTGAAAGCGCGAAGGCCGGAGAGCAGAAAAAATTCGACGAGGAAATAGCCCGCCTCGAAAAGCGTAAGGGTGTTAGCGAGCAACAAAAAATGATGGAGATTCTGATCGCTAAGCAGGAGGGCCAACGGCGGTTGGACACGAAGATCGCACAGCTCGAACAGAAGCGAGATCGCGAGATCAAGGAAATCGAGCGGGACCTGGCGATGCAAGTCCGGCAAGTGCAGGACGGGTACAAGACCTGGGCCGTGTTGCTGCCGCCGATCCCCCCCCTCTTGCTCGGACTATTTGTGTTTTTCAATCGCCGTGCCCGCGAGCGCGAAGGCGTCTCAAAAGCGCGTCTTCGTTAGTATCACTCGATCGACCTTCCCATTGAGCGGACGGGTACCCTGCGGGTGCTGCCCGCCGAAAATAACCATGAACGACAATCAAAAAACCGTCGCGTTTATCATTGTGGGCTTCGTCGCGCTCTTGTTGGGCTTTGCGCCCTGGAGGGGGACCAGCGTGACTCCCACCGCCGAGGATGGCGAAGGGCGAAAGCTGTTCCAGGATTTTGATAATGCCCTGGCCGCAAACAGTCTGGAGATCATTGAGTTCGATGAAGACACATCGACCATCAAGCCCTTCAAGGTGGCGCAGGTCAATGGGATCTGGTCGATCCCTTCGCACCAGAACTATCCCGCCGATGCGAAAGAACACCTCGCCGCCGCCGCCACGGCGCTGATCGATGTGGAAAAGCTGGGCGTCGCCGGCACCACGCCGGGCGAACACGAGGTATTCGGCGTGATCGAGCCGGATCTCAACAAGTTGAGCAAGGGCGCCACCGGCGTCGGCGAGCGAATCGTCATGAAGGACTCCAAGGACAATCCACTGGCCGATCTGATCATCGGCAAAGAAGTCAAGGACCAGCCGGGTGTGCGTTATGTGCGTCTGACGGGCAAGGATCCCGTGTACCGAGCAAAGCTCGGTACTGACAAGTTCTCGACCAGGTTCGAGGATTGGATTGAAAAGGACTTGCTCAAGCTCAACACGTTCGATATCCGCGAGATCGATCTGAACGATTACTCGCTGCGCGAAGTGGCCGACGATCAGGGGGGTCTGGCGTTGGGGCAGGTCAAGGCCAGCGAAATCAAGCTCAAGTACGACGATACCAAGTCGACCTGGTCGCTGGAAGACATGGTGACGTTCGCCCAAGGCAAGCCAACGCAAAACAAACTCGGTGAAGCCGAGGAGTTGAACACCCAAAAGCTGAACGATCTGCGAAGCGCGCTCGACGATCTGAAGATCGTGAACGTCTCGCGAAAGCCGCCGGGACTCAACGGCGACCTCTCGATTGATACCGCGGTGATTCAGGATCGCCAGTCGCTCAATTCGCTGGCCATGTCGCTCGCCGCGCGCGGCTTCGTGCCGGTGGCGCTCGAAGAGCAGAAGTTCTCGGTGCTCTCAACCGATGGCGAAGTGATTTGCAAACTTAAAGACGGCGTAAACTACATCGTTCGCTTCGGCCAAATCGCGGCCGGAACCGACAGCAGCAAAAAAGAAGGTCAGGGGGGCGTCGATCGGTACGTAATGATCACGGCCCAGCTCGACGAGTCGGCGATTCCCAAGCCCGAATTGGAGCCGCTGCCGGACGATGAACCGAAGGCCGGGGATAAAACCGCCGAGCCGAAAGCGGACGCAAATGCGCCCGGCGAAAAACCGGCCGACGACAAGAAGACACCCGGCGCCGAGGCCGAAAAGGCAAAGCCGGACGCCAAGCCCGAAGATCAGGCCGCCCAAAAGGCGGAGCTTGAAGAGAAGCGCGCTCAGATCGAAAAAGCCAACAAGCGCAAGCAGGATGACTACGACGAGAAGATCGAGAATGCTCGGAAGAAAGTCGGCGAGCTGAATGCCCGCTTTGCCGATTGGTACTACGTGATCTCCGACGACGTGTACAAAAAGGTGCATCTAACCCGCGCCGACGTGGTCAAGACAAAGGAAGCCACGGCCGCAGAGGGTGATGCCGCCAAGGACTCCAAAGCGCCGGCAAAGGACGCGAAAAACGAGTGACCTTCGCGTACCGTGCAAGTAGAGGCCCGAGAGACGCTCCCATGCCGCGGCACGACTGGACGCGCGCACCTTCGAAACGGTTTCGCTCATTTCGCCGTGCAGCCCAACTCCCGCAAAAACTCAAGCGTGTAGATTCCCGTGTCGTGGCCGTCGCCGAAGGCGATTGAGTAGGCGTAGTTTCCCACGGGTTTCACAGCGGTGATCGTGAGCGGCAACAGCTCGGCGGCCGAGAGCACCGGCAATAGCGCCGGCGGTTTGGCTTGCGCACCGCGCTTTTCCCGACAGGTGGCACAGGGACATTTGTCGCGGAGCTCTCGGAAGGTGTATTTGCGAACCTGGCCGTCGTTCCAGGTGATGAACAGGGTGTCTTGACCGCTTAGCTCCAGGCTGGTGGGATAAGGTGTCATGGGGTACCGGTCGGGCGCAGCCCGACGGATAAAATGGCGAGTGTTCTAAACGGTGCGAGTTCTTTCGTCGATGAAGCGTCGGCCTTTGCCTTCGAATCGCGGCAGACTGCCGAGGGGGACCGGGAGGACCTCCATTTTCAGGCCGAGCCGCAAGCGAAGCTCTTCGGCCACACGCTGTGGGGCGTTGAGTCGATCTTCGATCTCGACGACGAGATAATCCATTGCCGACGCCGTGCGCGCGGTGATGCGATACTCCACGACTTCGGGAAAGGCGCGTATGATCTGTTCCAGCGAGCCGGGAAAAATATTCACGCCGCGGACGACCAGCATGTCATCCGAGCGGCCCAGCACGCCCCCTTCCAGAAACACGAAACGGTTATTCGCCGCGAAGGGGACAGTCCCCTTTTGTTCCGAAGACTCCACACAAGGGGACAGTCCCCGCCAGGTGGGGCGCACCAGATCGCCGGTGCGGTAGCGAAACAGGGGCGCGCCGGCACGGCCGAGCGTGGTGAGCACCAGTTCCGCCAGATCTCCTTCCTCGGCGAGGCCTCCGGTCTCCACCGAAAGAAACTCAGCCAGGAACTCGGCTTCATTCACATGAATTCCGCCACCGGTCGAATAGCCGTAGCCCCAGGGGCCGACTTCCGACGCGCCGGCGTGGTCGATCACGCTCGCCTGCCAGGCTTGCTCAATGCGGGCCCTGACCTCCGGAATGGATCCGCCCGGCTCACCGGCCAGCACCAGCACGCGCACACTGCTGGCGCCCATTTCCAGTTTGTACTCTTCGGCTGCTTCGGCCATGTGCAGCGCGTAGCTGGGAGTGCAGAAGACGGCCGTTGCGCTGCAGCGGCCGATCAAGTCGAGCCGAGCGCGAGTGGTCATTCCACCGCTGGGAACCACCATGCAGCCGCGCGCGGCGACGGCGTCAAATGCGCTCCAAAAGCCGATAAACGGCCCAAACGAAAAGGCAAACAGAGCGCAGTCGGCCGGCCCCATCTCCGCGGCATCCAACACATACTGCCAGCAGTCGAGCCACCAGGGCCAGTCGTCCGCGGCATCAAGCACGATCATCGGCCGACCACGAGTGCCGCTGGTCTGATGGAACCTGGTGTAACGCTCGCGCGGCCAGGTGAGATTCGCGACCACGTCGTGCTCCTGGTGGGTTCCTATCAGCTCATCTTTGAACGTGTAATGCCAGTCGGCCAGTTCGGCCAACGATGTGAGCGGCCGGTGGATTCCGGCCAACTTCTCGGCATAGAACCGATTGTGCGGCAAGACCCGCTCCAAGAGCGCGTTGAGCCGCGCAAGCTGATGCCGCTGGAGCTGCTCTCGGTCGAGTGATTCCAGGCAGCGGCGGTCGTCAAACGTGGTGGGCATAGGGGCATGATAGAGCGATCAATCACCTGCTACAATCGCTGAACCCTGGCGGACAATACCCAGAGGGCACCCGGCCGCCCCACAGACACTTCACGCACTGCTGCCACACCGTGTGGCGCGGCCTTATGAGGTCGCAGCAGGAACGATGGGATTGGGGCTGGTGTTGGTCTTCATGGCGGTTCGCGGCGGACGAGACTTCGAAGTTTCCGGGATCCGCAAGTAACTCATCGTACGTCACCGAACAAGAGTCACGTGGCGGGGTCGAGAATCGGCTTTGTTGAAATTCCACCTGGAGGCGTCCTTTCCTCGCCGTCGAAAGGTGAATCTCCAGCTCGCGAAGCCCGCCACCTCGGGCGGCTACGGCGCGACAGCGATGATCTTAACTTTTTTCCCGTTGATCATGGCCTGATAGTCGACGGAAGTGTCGGACGCGAAGAATGTGAAATCAATCGTGCCTTGCTGGGTCAGCGGATTGTCAGTGAATGCCGTGATCTGACCGCCATTAAAAATAATGAACCGTTCGGTCTTCGCGAACGCATTACGGTACCAAAGAATCTTGCCCTGGTTCTGAAACGGTTTGCCGGCAACCGCAGTTTCCGGTTGCGCGATCATTCCCACAAATCCCAGCGCCAACGCGGCGCCGATCAGCAGTTTTCGGAATTGGTTCATCAGATAGCCCTCCAGGAAGACAACAACGTAAAACAAAGTATGTTGTTCACGATAGGTATGTCGCACCTATTTATCCTAATTGGGCGGCATCTCGAAGCAAACAAAGAGCCCCGGGCTGATGCCCGGGGCTCGTATCTTTCCGGCATTAGGATTTTGCGGTCCTAGTTGGCCCGCTCGGGTGGCAATTCGTTGCCACACCTGACTTCGATGACGTAGTTTCGGCCGCGCCTCAGGTTGACGCCATGGTACCGTCGATTCACTCGCGACGTGAAAAACACCTCGCCGCTGATTCTATTGAGAGGTTCAACTTCAACGGCGTAAATCTGACCAAGATTGAGTTGGACAAACGCCAACGTAATTGGCCATTGTTGGCCAAACCGAATTGCGCAGTTAACGTTAACGGTGTGTCCGGCCATCGCAGGAGTCGCGGATGATGCAACCCCCGCGGTAAACACGACCGCCAATAGCAACTTTCCAACGAGCTTCATCGCAAAGTCCTCCTAGAGCAAAAACAAGGTCATAAAACCGGAAAACGCTTCAATTGTCGTAATCCACAGGGTCTTGCCAGCTTGCTTATTTTAACCATGGCATCGCAAAATGAAAGCCTGTCGGACACGTTCGCCCGAAGAAAAAATTGCCAATAAACTGCTGGCATTCACTTGACACAAAGGGGTTCCGAAAAGCTGATTTGACGGGCCATGCATTCGAACACGCTACGCCAATCGCGGACGGCGGGCTGGCGGAAAAGTCGCATCGTCGGGTACCAGGGGCTGTCTTCGCGCTCGGTGAGCCAACGCCATTCGGCGGCGTACGAGGTGGCAAGCCAGACCGGCACGCCCATCGCGCCGGCCAGGTGGGTGACCGCCGAATCGGAAGTAACCACGAGATCAAGATTCTTAATCACCGCGGCGGTGTCCATGAAGGGCGCGGTCTGTACGTCGAGTTCGTCGTTCAGGTCAATCACTTCGAATCGATCGGCGATGCCTGCGAGTTGATCCAGGCCGTGTTGCTTTTGCAGGCTGAGGAGCCGCACTCCCGCGACTTTGGCAACCGGCTCCAGTTCGGCCAGTGGAAACGAGCGATAGCGATCGAAGGTGTACGACGGATTGCCTTGCCAGTTGATGCCAATGCGGAACCCATCGTATTGCTTGAGCCGCCGCCGCCAGGCATCCACGAGATCAGAATCGGGCGTGACGTAGGGGACCGCGAAGGGGACAGGCACCTGTTGCTCCTGAACCATCGCGGCGATGGGTGCCCGCTCCGCGAAAGGAGCCAGTCCCCCCAGCGCGAGCGGCAGGCTCATCAGCGGAATCTGCACGTCGAATTGCGAGGGAACCTCGCCGCGAGGCACGAGATGCTCGAAGCCGGATTGCGTCAGCAACGGAAACAGCGTCCTGGGAACTTCGGCGATCACGCGTTCACCGCGCTCGTGCAGCAGCTTCACGTAACGGATGAACTGAATCGTATCCCCCAGCCCTTGCTCGGCGTGGACGAACAGCGTGCGGCCTGCCAGCGGCGAACCATCCCAACGCGGTTGCGCGAACGGCCGCGCCACGAATCGCTTGCAGCGCATCCGCCATTCGTAACCCGGCCAGCCTTCAGCGAACTTGCCCTGTGCGAGTCGAATCAGCGCCTTGCTATAGTGGGCTTCGGCGTGGTCCGGCTTCAGACGGATGGTGTTCTCGTAATGGCGAATCGCGTCTTCCCAATCGCCGCGCACCTGGCAGGCGGCGCCCAAGTTATAGTGCGTGTCGGCGTGATCGGGCTGAATGGCCAACGCCCGGCCGTGCGCGGCCAACGCCTCATCGTAGCGCTGGACGGCCAACAGCGCCGCGCCTAGATTGCTGTGGGCATCGGCCGAGTTCGGATCGATGCATAGCGCCTGCTCGAACTCCGCAATCGCTTCCTCGTGTTTTCCCTGGCCGTGCAGCGCCGAACCGAGATTGATGTAGGCCGGCACCAGGTCGGGCTTCAGTTCGATGGCCCGCTGGTAGCAGGCAATCGCTTCCTCGACCTGGTCCAGTCCCTGCAAAGCCGTGCCCAGATTGGTGCAGGCTTCGGCAAAGTCGGGCTTGTGCCGCAACGCAAGCTGGAAGCTGGCGACGGCCTCGACAAGGTTCTCCTGCTCACGATAGATACAACCCAGATTGTTGTGGGCTTCGGCGTGGTCGGGCTTCAATTGCAAGGCAAACAGAAAAGCCGAGGTTGCTGCGTCGTACCTTTTTAGTTCCTGCAATACCGAGCCCAGTCTGAAATGGGCCTCGACGTGATGTAGATGCGCGGCAACAACCTGCCGGTAGGCGGCGGCCGATTCTTCCAGCTTGCCGGTCAATCGCAACACGGCGCCGAGGCTCAGCCCGGCCTTGAGGTAGCGCGGATTGGCGGACAGCGCGCTGCGATAACAATCGGCTGCTTTGGCATTGCGTTCTTGATCGCGCAGCAGGTTGCCCAGGTTGAACCAGGCCTCGGCGAAACGCGGATTGAGCCGGACTGCCTCTCGATAGCCACGTTCCGCGCGATCAGCTTGCCCGCGCGTGCCGGCCAAGGCGGCCAGGTTGTAGTGCGATTGCGCGTCGTAGGGGGCGAGCCGCAGCGCTTCGCGAAAAGCGCGTTCGGCAGAGTCCGCCTCGCCCAAGGCGCCGAGAGCGGCGCCGAGGTGGTTATGAAACGTCGCATTCGTGCCGTTGAGGGCAATGGCACGGCGCAGCTCTTCGACGGCCTGGCGATGGCGACCGGATTGATGGAACAGGACGCCTAGCAGATGTCTGGCTTCGGCATGATCGGGAGAAGCCGCGAGCAGCTTGCGATAGCCCTGCTCGGCGGTGACCACGTTGCCGGATTGATGAGCTTGGAACGCGACGGCGAGAGTGTCTTGAAGTTCGTTCATGGGTGACGCGGCCGGCATCGGGCGGTGAGTTCACTTGTGGGTCGCCACGTTCGCTGGGCTCCGCGGAACCAATCGATCAACTCGGCCATTGTTTGCCCATCTTTATTAAAATTGTGCGCCGTAGAAGCGATCGCGCGTTGCATTGTCACTTTTGAGCAAGTCACGAGTCACGCAATTCGTTACGCGCTGCTAAAGGGATCAGTTCTTCCCCAGCCCGTACTGGTCGATCTTACGATACAGCGTGGCGCGGCCGATGCCTAGCAGACCTGCGGATTCGGAGACGTTGTGGGCCGTGCGACGGAGCGCTTCGCCAATCAGGCGGCGTTCCCAAACTTCCAGCTCCAGGGTTTCCATTTCCGTGCCTCCGGCGTCGCGCAGGCCCAGATCGTCAACGTCGATCTGGCTCCCCTCGGCCAGCACCACGGCGCTGTCGACCACGTTGCGCAGCTGTCGCACGTTGCCGGGCCAGTGGTAGCCCAGCAGCTTCTGCCGGGCACGGTCGGTGATTCCCAGACTGTGCCGACCGTGCTGTTTGCGGAAGTGATCAAGAAAGAAATCCAGCAGCAAGTTGATGTCGGTCGAGCGCTCTCGAAGGGGCGGCACGCGCAGCTCGAACACGCTCAGGCGATAATACAGGTCCTCGCGAAACTTTTTCGCTCGCACGTGGCTTTGTAAATCCTGATTGGTGGCGGCAATCACGCGCACATCGACCGTCACTTCGCGCGAGGCGCCCACGGGTAGAAAGGGATGGCCCTCCAAGATCCGCAGCAGCTTGGACTGGCCTTCCAGTATGAGCTCGCCCACCTCGTCGAGAAACAGCGTACCCATGTCGGCTTGTTGGAAGTAGCCGGAATGGTCGCGATCGGCGCCCGTGAACGCGCCGGCTTTGTGCCCGAAGAGCTGGCTTTCCATCAGATTGGCCGGAATTGCCGCGCAGTTGACGCACAGCAGCGGCCGATCGGCACGATTACTCATGCGATGCAGCGACCGGGCGACCAACTCCTTGCCCGAGCCGCTTTCGCCGCGCACGAGCACGGCGCCCGCGGCGCGGCCCAGGCGCATGATCTTGCTCTTGAGTTCTTGGACGGGGGGGCTCTCTCCCACCATCTCGGCGGTGGCGCTGCTCTTGGCGACGAGCCGTTCGTAATCGTTGTGCAGACTGGTCGCGCGACGGGCTCGCACCAGCGCCACGGCCATGATATTGGCCAGCGAGATCGCAAAGTCGAAATCCGATTGGCGAAATCGCCCGCGTTCCAAATAGCAATGCACGGCGCCGATGGTCTTGCCTCCGTGAACCAGCGGCACGCACACGGCGTCGGCATAGTGGGCAACGGAGGCGCTGGCGCCGGTGCGCTGGTTGGCGATCCAAACAGCCCGGGCTTGTTCACAGACCATCTCGGTCAGAGAACGGCTGAGCTGCACGCGGTCGCCGGCGTCGGGCGGCAGCAGCAGCTTGGGCTTAAGCGCGCCGTCGTCGCTCACCGCCAGGTAACCGGCCACCGTGGCTCGCGTCCATTCTTGCAACAGCTCCAGCGAGATGCGAATGACTTCATCCGGATCTTCGCAGCCCATCAGCTTGATGCTCAACTGGTAGAGCAGC
>SXHT01000190.1 GCA_005773095.1 Planctomycetaceae bacterium | reverse complement strand
GCGGCGGCGACACCGGCAGCGACTGCACGGGCACATCAAACCGTCAAGGCTGTGCGTCGCTGACGCAGTTCGAACTCCTACCGGCTCCGCCCGAGGTCGGTCCGTTCCCGCGCCGCGAAGAGCGTCCCGCGAACTCGCCGTGGCCGTACTGGCCCGTGATCATGCGCACCAGCACCAGCCACGAGGAAGGCTGCCAGCGTGAGTTCAGCATCCTTAGCAAGGAGTTTATCGGCGACGAGCACGGCCAGGTGCAGAGCCTGCGGACCGTGGCCATCGAATGGAAGGCCGGTGAGAATGGCCGGCAACAAATGCTGGAGATTCCCGGCACCCAGAAAACGTGGCCCTGCCAGCTGGCGCTGCTGGCCATGGGCTTTACCGGACCCGAGCGGGTGGGCCCGATCGAAAAGTTGGACCTGGAACTCGACCCTCGCGGCAACGTGAAGTGCAACGCCGATTACATGACGAGCGTTGAAGGCGTGTTCGCCGCCGGCGACATCCGCCGGGGACAGTCACTGGTGGTGTGGGCCATCCACGAAGGCCGCGAAGCGGCGCGCTGCGTCGATAAATACCTGATGGGCGTCACGCACCTGCCAGGCGTGAATGCCGGCGACTTCGCAGCGCGGTAGCACGTGATGAAGTTCCGGTTTTCTAAGTATGCAGAGGATGAACTTGCCCGGCGCGGCATTGCACGTGATATAGTAGAGCGGGTACTACCGAATCCTGGCCATCTAGTTGCGGCCGGCGGCCAGAAGCTAACTTATCAATCAAAAATCGACGTCGGAAGCGAGACTTGAGTGCTTTGTCGCCAGAACGAGTGGCAGGTACACTTTGAACATCATCCTGCCGGAGGTAAAGCCACCATGCTGACTGTGGAATTTGGAATAGGCGGAAAACAATGCAACAGAATACAGAATATGGTTCGCAGTAGTTGAGTATTCGCCATGCCTCCCTCTCAAGAGCTGGTCGACGAATTGTTCCTGGATAAGGTCCGCCGGGCCCGCGCCGAGAGTCCGGTGGAAAAGTTTCTCGACGGCGCGCGATTGTTCGACTTCGCAAGCCGTATTTCGAAAGACGGAATTCGCTATCGAAACCCAGGCGCCTCGGAGGAGAAGGTGAATGCAATTTGGCTGGAACAACTCAACCGCGCCCGACAAATGGAGAGTGAGCGGTGAAATCGGACTTCTCGATCGAGTCACTTTTATGCAAACCGCAGAAGATGTCGTAATCATGAAGCTGCGGTGGACATCGGCTCGTCGACCGAAGGACATTGAAGACATTCGCAACGTCATCTCGACTTCCGGATACCGCATGGACTGGAACTACGTTTACTCCTGGTGCGACAGGCATGGTACGCGCGAGCTGTTGGACGAAATCCGCCGCTCAATTCCGGCCGGGTAGCTGCTCGTGGCGAAAGAGCGTGGGCGTGATATAATCCAGGCTCTGCCACCTGCCCCGTCTGCGGAGTCTCCGCCATGCCGATTTCCGTTCAATGCCCGCAGTGCGGATTTTCGCGGGCTGTGCCCGAAGAATTCGCGGGCAGGCTGGGGAAGAGCTCGCAAAGTGGGGCGGTGGTGAAGCTGTTGCCGAAACAGCAGTCCGACGACCTTTCGACAGGAGCTGACGGCGAGTGGCGTTCATGACCCTGCTATCGTTGCCGGAATTCTACTTGCGGCGCACGCGCGCGACGATCTTGTCGCACACCGACTTGAACTCCTGACGCGCATCGGCGCACTGGGCAATCGTCTTCTTCCCGGGAGACTGCATGAACGTAATCAAGCGGCGCTCGGCGACAAGAAACTCGCCGGCTACCTGCGGCAGTTCCGTGGCAATCTCGGGCGGAATGTTCGTCACGCCGTTGCCGTCGCCGTGCAGTAAGTCTCCCTGACGCACCACGAGCCCCCCCACCCGCACCGGCGAGCCTATATACAGCGTGTGGCAATAGCCGTGGGCGCACATCGCCCCCGACGAGAACACAGGGAACCGCATCGGGCGGATTTGCTCCAGATCACGCCCCACGCCGGAGCTAATCAATCCCGCCGCGCCGAAGGCCTGGTACATCGAGCACATGCCGTCGCCGAACGTGGCCGCCGCCGAGGGATCATCCAAGTCCTGAAACACCACCACCGCCGGGCCCGGCAGGCTGGCGAAGAGTTCAACTTGCCGGTCGATGCCTCCATACACGTCCGCGCCCTCCGGCGGCGAAGCGCTGCGGAAGGCGCTCGTCACGGCGAAGCCCACCATCGGCGGCAAATCTGGAAAGTGCGAGCGGATGCGCGCGTCCATGTAGCCCTGATTGCAGGGCCGAACATGAAACAATTCAATCGCGTTGCAAATCGTCGGCGTATCGATATTCGACAGCGCGGCCAGCGTTTCAGCAGTGATCGGCATAAGGGAGCCTCGGAGTTTTTCGGAGAGTCACCCGCGGCGGCGTAGCCGCGGCAAGCAACCGATCATACCCATTGCCAGCAGCGTCGCACAAGTCTTGGCAACGCTCACGCGCTGCCAGACAAACCAAACACGCCGGACCCTCGCCAGCGCGCTTCAATGACATGCGTCGAATGCCATCATCAGGGTGCGGCAGCCTGGACCAAAAGCTCAGGCACCACCTTTGCCTTGGTGATGGCCACGTCGGTCAGACTGCCGGGTCGGCCGTCGTGGGGATAGGTCAGTCGCTGATGGTCGAGCCCCAATGCGTGCAAAAGGGTAGCGTGAAGATCGTGAACGCTGACCGCATTTTCGACGGCGGCGTAACCGAAATCATCCGTCTGACCATGCGCGTATCCGCGTTTGAACCCGCCCCCGGCAAGCCATAGCGAGTTGGCGTGGCGGTTGTGATCGCGGCCGTCTTTGCCCTGCGAAATGGGTAGGCGGCCAAATTCGCCGCCCCACATGACGACCGTCCGTTCCAACATACCCCGTTGCTTCAGGTCTTGAACCAGAGCGGCGCTTGGCTGATCAATCTTGCCGCATAGTCCTTGCAGCGTGGCCGCGTTCTGGCTGTGAGTGTCCCATGGTTGGCTGGCGAGAAACAGTTGCACGAACCGCACGCCCCGCTCCACAAGGCGGCGGGCAATCAAGCAACGCGTTCCGTATTCGGCCGTAATGGGGTTGTCGAGCCCGTAAAGTTTCTTGGTCGCCTCGTCTTCTTGCGAGAGATCGAGCGCCTCGGGAACGGTGGTCTGCATGCGTGCCGCGATTTCGAAGTTGGCAATCCGCGCTTCGAGCTCCGTATTGCCAGCGTACTGCAGCATGTGGCTGCGATTGAGATCCTCCAAAAACCGCAGTTGTTTATTGCGTGCCGAAGCGGTTATTCCTTGTGGCGTCGCCAGGTTCGGCACGGGCGTGCCGCCGGGTCGAAACGCCGTTCCCTGGTAAACGGCCGGCAGCCAGCCGCTAGTCCAGTTTCGAACGTTGTCGACGGGCATTCCACCAGGATCCGACAACACCACATACGCGGGCAAATTCTGATTCGATGTGCCCAGACCATAGATCGCCCACGAACCCCAAGTTGGATACCCAGCTTGAAACTTGCCGCTATGGATGAGTCGCAACGCCGACTCGTGATCGACCGATTCGGTGGTTACGCTACGAATGAGTGTCATATCATCGACGATACCGGCCGAATGCGGCAACAGTTCACTGAGTTCGATGCCCGACTGACCGCGCGGTGCGAACGCGAACGGCGACGCCAGACAGTTGCCCTGTTGCCCCACGAAATGAACTTCCAAGTCTCCCTTGTAGGGTTGTCCATCGCGTTTGGTGAGTTCCGGCTTGGGGTCAAACAAATCCATCTGGCTGGGACCGCCGTGTTGAAAAAGGCAGATCACGGAGTCGGCGGTGGCGGGATGATGCTGTTTTCCAACCAAGGAACCCGTGGCCGATTCAATGGCTGCGGATTCCGCGTGCAGCAACTGGGCAAGCGCCATCGTGCCCAAAGCGCCGGTAGTACGGCCCAAAAACGCACGTCGGGAAGCCGAAAACTGGGGATCGCGTAACATGGTTTGTCTTTACCCCCTCACCCCAACCTTCTCCCCGCGGCGGGGGAGAGGGAGAAGGTTTTGAAACTAGTCGATGTAAAGGAACGGATTACTTACCATCAGCATCTGACAAAAATCCGTCCAGGCGAGCTGGACGCCGTTGGTTTTGTCGTACTCGGCTGGTTGATCGGAAACGAATTGCAAGGCCGCCGATTGCTCCTGCGCCGTCGGGGCGCGGCCGAACGCCAACAGGTAGGCGCGGTCGATGCGGGCCCGAGAATCTTCGCCGGAATCGTGGGCCAACCGATCAGCGAACGTCGCGGCACGAGACCGCACGAACGCCGAGTTGAGCAACTTCAGCGACTGCAATGGCACCGTGGTCGGAGTTCGCATGGTGCAATTGAAGACGATCGATGGCGCATCGAACGCTTCCAGCATGCCGACGACTTGCGTGCGACGTTGCTGCAAGAACACGCTCCGCCGTAGCGCGCCCGGTGTCTCCGCATGGACGACCACATCACCATCGTCGTCGCGGACAGTTGGCACGTACGGTCCGCCGGAACGCTGATCCAATTCGCCGGAAACCGCCAGCATGGCGTCGCGAACGGCCTCTGCGTCCAAACGTCGCAGAGGATAACGCGATAACAGCCGATTGTCTTCATCCAGTCGGCGGGCCTCGGGATCCACGAAGCTTACTTGACGATAAACGGCGGAGCCAAGTATCTCTCGATGCACGGCTTTCGGACTCCAGTTGCGAGCCGTCAACTTGGCTGCCAGGTACTCGAGTAGCTCCGGGTGCGTTGGCGGAGCACCGGAGTAGCCCAAATTGTCGGCCGTCGCCACGATGCCTGTGCCAAAGTGATGCTGCCACCAGCGATTCACCGTAACCCGCGCAAGCAGGGACGCGGCACGTGAATTGGGTTGCGTGATCCACTGCGCCAAGGCCAGCCGACGGCCGGTCGAGTGCGAGGTGGAAGTGTTTCGGGCGATGAGATCGGGAGGATTGGTTGTCTCTGACACGGCCGCGGGGGCCGCGGCGCCGACATTGTCCTTGGGCGCCTTATAGCTGCCTCGTTCCAAGAGCGGCACCGTCGGCGGCTCCGGCGACAGGTCGCACACGATCGCAAGTCGGCCCGGCTTCTCGCCGCGCTGCGCCTCAAGTGAGCGAATGGTGGCGTTCAGTTCTTCCGTTTTCTTGCGGTACGCTTCCGCGAGCTGTTTTCTCGCCTCGACTGTCTGGGGCGATGCATCGGCGACTTCGATGCGAACATTGTCGACCACGAAGCTGCGTCCGCAGCAATACTCGAAACCGAAGCCACCGTCCGGAAGATCTTCGGCTGACAACTCCACGACACCTTCCTCCGAAATGCCGTCGACAAGCTGGGTGAGCAAATATTGTCCACCGGAGTTCGTGATTCGCACGCCGTAGCTACGTCCCGGTGTGTAGCCGTTTTGGCCAATCGTGCCGCGCAGTTTACTGTCGCCCCCGGGGTAATCGACGTGCACCGTCGCCTTACCGTCGGCGGCGCCGTCGATCAGCAGATTGCCGCCGCCGGCGTTCTGCGTGTCGTTGAAATCTTTCAGTGCCAGCAAATAGCCGACGTACGGAGCCGCGTCCGCCTTGATCAGGTCGAAGGTAACCTGAATCCAAGCGCCTTCGCCCTCGGGTGTCCAATCGAAGGACTGCTGCGTGGAAAGGGCGCGATCCCCCTCGTCGCGTGACTCCACGATTTGCAGAACCCCTTGCGAGATTTGCGCGCCAGGCGCCGTGGGTGAATCCAGATTGATGGCTGGCTGTCCCGATGGCGCCGTATCCCCGGGCGCTTTGTTGCTCCAGGTTGCGGCGACCTTCTGATTCTCCTGGTCAAAATCATCATGGAACAACGTGTTGCCGCGTTCGCGATTGTCGCGAGCCCAATCGCGCAATTGTGCCCTAAGTTCAGCGACCTGTTCCTCGACGTATTTCGCCTTGACCTCCCACGCGGCCAACTCGGCGGCGGGCACCGCATTGATCTCGCGCTCTTTCGGCTTTACCCATTTTTCGACATTGAAAGCCGGATAGATGACCGCTTGCAGTCCGTAAAAGTCTCGCTGACTGAACGGCTCGAACTTATGATCGTGGCAGCGTGCGCACTGCACGGTGATCCCCAGCAGCGACGAACCGATAATCTGCATCGAGCCTTCGAGCACGGCGTACTTGTCGGCCCGCAATTCGTCCGGATTGCCGTCGCTATTGTCGGTGCCATCGGGACTGTTGCGCAGGAAGTGGGCCGCTTCGAGCAACTCGACCATGGCCGGCGATACTTCGCCGCCAGGTTGGTATCCCGCCAACTCATCGCCGGCCAATTGCTCGCGAATGAACAGATCCCACGGCTTGTCGGAGTTCAGCGAACGAATGACGTAGTCGCGGTAGCGGTACGCCAACGGTCGGTCGGTATCGGCGCCGAAGTAACCATTGCTGTCGGCATAGCCGGCGGCATCCAGCCAATACTTGCCCCAGCGCTCGCCGTACCGCGGCGAGGTCAGGTAACGCTCGACCATATTCTCGTAGGCGCGGGGATCTGTGTCATTGAGATACTGTTCGATTTCCGCGGGCTGTGGTGGTAAGCCCGTGAGATCGAAACTGACACGACGAATCAGCGCCGCACGATTGGCTTCGGGCCCAATGCTTAAGCCGACGGATTCGAGCCGCGCCTGAATGAAGCGGTCGATGTTCGTGCGAATGCGCGAGTCGTCTCGGACCGCTGGTGGCTGCACTGCGCGCAGCTTCTGAAAGGCCCAATGCTCGTCGCCGTCAGGCTCCTTCGGAACTTCGCCTGGCAGTTCTTTCGCCCCGGCTTCGATCCACTCTCGCAAAATCTTCTTCTCGTCACCATTCAGGGGCTCATCTTTCGGCATTTCATCGGATTCGACGAGTTGCCAAAGCGGACTCTCGTCCGGTTTTCCTGAGACGATTGCCGGTCCCGTCTCGCCGCCGCGGGCAATCCCTGTGAGCAATGCGAGATTCAACTTGCCTTCCTGCTTCGCCGGTCCGTGGCATTTGATGCAGCGATTCTTCAAGATCGGTGCCACGCTATTGAGATATGCGGGCGGCGCTGCGGCCACGGTCATTGCAACCGTGGCGCATTGAATTGCGATGACCGGAACGATTATGAGTCGCAAAAACTTCATATCAGCAATCTCTCAATTGATCTGTTCGATCCTGATCCCGCTCACCAGAAGATGAGGAAGCTGAGCGCAACACCCAGCGCAATGACCGCCAATCCCAAGGCCAGCGGTAACGCGTCGCTTCGTGGCGAATCGACGGAAACCGCGACGAGCGTCGCTTGCTGCTGGCTGGATCTCAGCCATCCGTCGGCCTCCTGATGCAGCACGTTGGCGCGCGAATCCCAACCTAATGCCAGTGACATCGGCAGCGCAATGCAATGCGCCAGCAGAATCCAGCCGGTCACGGTGCCGACCCAGTTGGTGACGAAGTAACTGATGCCGAGCGAATAGACTCCGCCGGAATCGGCGACCAGATCGCTCGAATCAATGGCCGTGGCAAACGCCGAGAGACCAACAATCCACCACGGCAAACTGCGGCCACCCAGAAACCAGTCGCGGCTCGACTCGGTGCGCCGAGCCCCCAATAGTGCATGGACGACGATCGCACCATTGAGCCCGATCACTAGCGCCCAGTCGAGTGTGGTCATGTGTGAATAAGCGGGCGACGGTGCTTCTCGTTTTTCGCTTCGATTCAGGTACGAACCTCGCGCCGTGGAACGTGTGGGCGAGGAATTCGGCCATTGGCCTCCGCGATACCCGAAGTTCGTCCCGACTCGGCAACCAGATGCGCGGCGATAAAGTCCTCATTCAACGTAACGCCCAGTCCGGGGCCGTCCGGCACGGTGATCCACCCGCATTCGGCCTGCACCCGCTCGTGAGTCAATTCGTGCCGTAGCGGCGAATCGTCAACGCAGTCTTCGAACAGGAACGCGTCCCGGCAGGTCGACAGCCAGTGCAGGCTTGCCGCTACGGTCACCGGACTTGTGTAACAATGATTGCACAGGCGAGCGCCGATCTCCTGGACGCGTTGCTTGATATAGTCCGACTCGGTGAAACCGTTGCGGGCCAGGTCAACTTGATAAATGTCGAGTGCCCGGGCGTCGATCAGCGGCCGCCACGATTCGCGTCCGCACTCTTCTTCGCCGCCGGCGATCGGAATGGGCGAACGATCGCGCAGCCAACGGTAGCCTTCGACGTCGCCGGGGCGCAATGGCTCTTCAAGCCAGCCGAGCTGGTACTCTTGAAACGCATTCGCCCGTTGCAGTGCCGTGCGGGCATCCCAGACACAACCGGCGTCGATCAGCAGCGTGCCGTCGCCAATTCCCTCACGTGCCGACCGCACCAATTCCAGGTCGAGCGCCTCGCTTTGTCCCATCGGCTCCCACCCAAACTTGACTGCGCGGTAACCAGCGTCGCGCCAGCGCTGGGCAATCGCTTTTGTTTCACTGCCATCGCGACCGAACAGGATCGACGCATAGGCTTTGATTCGTTCATGCTGTTTTCCACCGAGCAGGCGGTGGATCGGCTCACCGAAGTGCTTGCCCTTCAAATCCCACAGTGCCATGTCCACGGCCGCCATTGCCGTGATCGTCACGCTCGAACGTCCGTAATACATGGTACGGCGATACATCTTTTGCCACAGCCGTTCGGTTTCGAGCGGGTTCTCGCCGATCAGCAGTTCGCGCAAACCGCAAGCAATGTTATGGCTATACGGCGCGTCGATCACAGCTTTGACCACCTCCGGCTGCGAGTCGGCCTCGCCGATGCCTTCCACGCCATCGTCGGCACGAATGCGCACAAGGATCGCGTCCTGGCTGCTGGCGGTTTTTGTTTGCACGTTCGGCACGCGCAAGAGCTGGCAGATAACCTCTGTGATTTTCATGTGTTCGTTATCCTTGGAGGATTTGGGGACCAACGGTCGCGGTCTTAAGAAAGTGTTTGTAAAACGCAAGCAATCCTTCTCCCTCTCCCCCGCCGCGGGGGAGAGGGCCGGGGTGAGGGGGCTTCGAGTCGCATCACAAGGTTCGCATTTCGTGCGAGCATGCCCCTCACCCCCGACCCCTCTCCCCGAAGCGGGGAGAGGGGAGATTCGTGCTTGATTTTGACAAATACTTTCTATCAGTCCACAAGCGACAGCACCGGTTCCACACCCGTAATGTCGGCATCCGTCAGACTTTCGTTGCGCCCTTGATGCGGATACGAGAGCTGGGTGTGATCCAATCCGAATTGCCGCAGTAACGTCGCGTGGAATTCTCCCACGGCGACGGGCTTGTCGGCAATCTTGTAGCCGAACTCATCGGTTGTACCATGGACGTAGCCGGCCTTGAATCCTCCGCCGGCTGCCAACGCCGTAAACGCGTGACGATTGTGGTCGCGGCCATCGTTTCCCTGAGCCACTGGCAACCGACCGAATTCGCCGACCCATAGTACGATTGTATCCTCCAACATTCCCAGCCGCTTGAGATCGCGGATCAGCGCAGCCGACGGCTGGTCAACGTTGTCCGAGATCGCGCGAGTCCGCGGATTATGCGCGGTGTGCGTGTCCCAGGGATCGCCCATCGATTGCACGTTGTCGTTGAACACGGCGACAAATCGCACGCCCCGCTCGATCAGCCGTCGCGCCATCAGACAACGCCGTCCGTAGGTGCCCGTGGCGGGATTCTCCATTCCGTAGAACTTCTGCATTTGGGCGGTCTCTTGCGAGATATCCATGGCGGCGGTTACTTCATCGCGAATATTTCCCGCCAGTGTGTTGTTGGCGATTCGCGCGTCGAGCTCGCTCAGATGGACAAAACGCCGCTGATGTTCGCGGTTGATCTTTTCCAGCAGCTTGAGTTGATTGCGCTGCATCTCCTCGCTCACGCCCTGCGGCAGGCTGAGATCAAACAGCGCGGGTCCCTCGCTGCGAAGTGGCGTTCCCTGATAGATCGCCGGCAGAAAACCGGCAGTCCAGTTGCGGATTCCATCCACCTGGTCGTACGTCGGATCGCTAAGCACCACGTACGGAGGCAGGTTCCCGTTGTACGTGCCTAACGCGTAGGTCAACCAGGAGCCAATCGACGGCCGGCCGATCCGCGGCTTGCCCGTCTGGAAATGCCGCAGGGCGCCCTCGTGGTCGTTCACCAGCGTGTGCAAGGAACGAATCATGCACAGGTCGTCCGCACAGCCCGCCAGGTGGGGCAGCAACTCGCTGAAGTCCATGCCACACTCGCCGTGCCGCGAAAACTTGAACGGGCTCGGCGTGCAGACATTACTGTCTTGCTGATCGAAAAATGCTTCGACGCCACCGGGCATCGGCTTGCCCGCAAATTTCTCGAGCGCTGGCTTGGGATCGAACAGGTCGATCTGGCTCGGGCCGCCATGCTGGAACAGCAACACCATCCGCTGGGCGCGCGGATCAAAGTCGGGTGATCGTACCCGCACGTCGCGCCCCAAGCCGGTGTCGCTTGCACCAGCGAACGAATACCCGCCAAGCCAGTGTGCCATCGTTAGCCAACCGCCACCCAGGGCCGCGCGACGTAACACATCGCGCCGCGACAGCGACAACGGCTCGCAACCGGAACAAGCGTGTTGGTCAAGACTCAAGGCAGTATCCTCGCAGTATCCTTATTGTAGATACAGAAACTCGTTACAGGCCATCAGCATGCGACACAGGTCGGCCAGCGCGGCCTGTTCGGCGCCGGCGGGATCGGCTTGCGATCGCAACGAGGCTTGGCTTCCGAGGAATTCGGCACAATCCTTCAGCTCGGTCTCCGTGGGCGCGCGCGACAAAGCCACGAGAAAAGCCTGCCGGATGCGCTCTTTCTCTCCCGGCCCAGCTTCGCGGATCAGCCTTGCGGCAAACTCCTGGCCCATCCGTACCGCAAAGGCTCCGTTGAGTAATGCCAATGATTGCCCCACCACCGTCGACGTCGATCGCATGATGCAATTCGGTTCAGGCAACGCTTGATCGAAAACCTGCAAAAACGAGAGCGGCTGCGATCGACGGTAGCGAATGTAAATGCTGCGGCGGTCAACCTCGTGAAGTCCGTCGCCAGTTGGACCGGGAAGCACAATCTGACGCGTCCCCGCATCGACAAACTCCACCGACGGTCCGCCTGGCTTGAGGTTCAGCACTCCCCCGGCCATCAGCATCGAGTCGTGAATCTGCTCCGCCTCCAGGCGATGCACGGGAAACCGGCTGTACAACCGATTCTGCGAATCCTTCGCAATCGCCAGGGCGCTGGCCTCGCCGGTTTGGCGATACGTGCGCGAGAGCACGATTTGTCGATGGATCGGCTTGAGCCGCCAGCCTTGATCGACCAACTCGGCGGCCAGCCATTCGAGCAACTCCGGGTGTGTTGGAGGCACGCCGCTGGCGCCGAAGTTCTCGGGCGTCGGCACTAAGCCTTCGCCAAAGTGCCCACTCCAGATGCGATCGGCCTGCACGCGCGCAAGCAACGCCGCCGCCCGGGAACCCGGCCTGGTAGCCCACCTGGCGAACGCCAATCGTCGACCCGTGGTTTTCGCGCCGGAAGCGGGCGGCTCAACCAGCATCAAATTGTCATCGTCGACCAACACGGACAGCGGGCCGGGCTCGACCGAAGGGCCATGCTTGAAATAGTCGCCTCGCTTGAGGAGTGGCACCGTGGGAGACAGATCGCTCAAGTCGGTCACCCAAGCGATCCTCTCGGGCTCGGGCGGTCTGCGTGCCTCGGCAGCGGCGAGGGCTTCTTTCAACTGCGTCTGCTTGCCCGACACTTCCTCGGCGAGCGGATCCACTTCTTCGGATGGCGAACCCTTGATGGTCAGGTTGTCGACCACGAAGCTACGTCCGCAGCAAAGCTCAAAACCAAATCCGCCGTCGGGTAACTCCCCCGCGGAAACGAATACCGCACGCTCCTCGGGCTGACCATCGACGAGTTGCTGCAGCATGAACTTGTCATCATCCACGCGAGTTACGCGCACGCCCAAGTTGGCGCCTGCAAGGTAAGCCTTCGTGCCGATTCTGCCCCGAATCACTTGATCCCGGCCCGGATAATCGAGCGTGACTTCGGCTCCACCCGCAGAATCGCCGTCGAGCAGAATATTGCCCTTGGGGCTATCCGGATGATTGTCGCCAAACGGCGTGTCCTTGTTGTCATCGAAATCATGCAGCGCGATGTAATAGCCCACGCGTTCCGCGGGGTTGCCGTCCGCACCGCGAGTGTCAAACAAATCGAACGTCACTTGAATCCAATCACCGAGTCGCTCCGGAGTCCAATCAAACGACCGCCTGGTTACCAGCCAAACCGTGTCGGGCGGTGCGGCCGGAAGCACGT
Source organism: Planctomycetaceae bacterium (assembly GCA_005773095.1). Classification (GTDB taxonomy): domain Bacteria; phylum Planctomycetota; class Planctomycetia; order Pirellulales; family PALSA-1355; genus SXHT01. The sequence continues at coordinate 3,685 of SXHT01000190.1, read as the reverse complement.
AGAGTCGGCCCTCGTCGGCAAAGGCGGCCGGTGTTTCCTGACCACCGATGGCAACGGCCGGGTTGCCCGCTGGCGTGTCATCGCCGGGCGCCGTGTTGCTCCAGTTGGAAGTCAACAAGCCTTCTGAAAAGTTGTCGCTGAAAATCGTCGTTTCGTGCGGACGGATTGTTGCGACCCACTTTTCGAATTCGCGGTGGAGCGAGGCGACCTCACCGTCAAGGACCTCATTCCTTGCGGCGAACTCGGCAATTTGTGGTTGCGCCGCCGAAAAAATAGTACGGTCCTTCGGCTGCACCCAGTCTTTCACGTTGAAGGCCGGATAAAAAATCGCCTGCAGCGCGTAGTAGTCTTGCTGCGGGATCGGATCAAACTTGTGGCTGTGGCATCGAGCGCATTCGATCGTCATGCCGAACATCGCCGACATCGTGATCTGCAGTTGAGCTTCGAGCACCGCGTAGCGCTCCATCACGCGCGTGATTTCGTTCCCCTCGGTATTGTCGGTTCCATCCGGGGCATTGCGCAGGTAATGCGTGGCGATCAGCTTCGCCAGGTCTTCCTGTGAAAGCTGCTGCGCCTCGGGATAGTTGACCAATTCGTCGCCGGCCAATTGCTCAGTCCAGAATTGATCGTACGGCTTATCTTCGTTCAAGCTTTGAATGACATAGTCGCGATAGCGATAGGCCAGCGGCCGTGGCGAATCGTGCCGGATGTACCCGTTGCTGTCGGCGTATCCGACGATGTCGAGCCATTGCCGACCCCAGCGCTCGCCGTAGTGGGGTGAGGCGAGCAACCGATCTACAAGATTCTCATAGGCATCGTCCGCCGGATGGTTGATAAACTGCTCGACCTCGGCGGGCGATGGAGGCAGACCCATTAGATCGAAATAGACCCGTCGAATGAGCGTCCGACGGTCAGCTTCCGGCGCGAAAGATAGACCACTCTCTCGAAGTCGGGCGCAAACGAATTGATCGATTGGTGAGTGTTGAGCAATTAATTTAGCCGCGTCGCTTGCGACGCGCTGCCCTGCCTGTGAAACGCGCGCCTCTGGCCTTACCAGCCGGCGGAATGACCAAAAATCGCGTTCCTTGTCTGTTAAACCGTCGCTGGCTTCATCAGTCTGATTGGACTTGGCGCCTGCGAGAATCCAATTTTTGATCGCCTGAACTTCGTCGTCCGTGAGCGGTTCGGCGCCCTCGGGCGGCATTGCCCGGCTGGAAACCATTTCCCAGAGCAAGCTTTCGTCGAGCTTGCCGGCGACGACCGCCGGCCCCGATTCACCGCCACGCAGCGCGGCAGCCGCGCTAGTCAGCTCAAGCTCCGCTTTACGCTTCACGCGGTCTTTTCCGTGACAGTCGAAACATTTCGCGGCGAAGATCGTCTGAGGCCGCTGCTCAAAAACCGGTGCTTCCTCCGCAAAAGCTGCTTGGGAAATGAACCCCAGAAGCAACGCCAAGGAGACGCCTGACAGGAGACCGCCGCCATCTACACCCCTTTCGAGGCGTTTCTGGGGTAATGCTGAGTCCTGTTTTGGGGCCATGATCAGTTTCTCGCGGATGGGGGCGCGGCGTCCAAGTAACCGTTCACGGGCCGGGGACTGGCTCATTTTCCCGGCGAATTCGAGAGAGCTGTGTCCTTCTATTGGACGATTGCTCAACGTGGTTCCCGGGAAAGTGTGCCTGTCCCCCTCTCTGGGCCCGTGAACGGTTACTGGCGCAACGATTTACACAAATCGCCGAGAAGTCGCTGAAGACGACGAAGGTAACGCCTTCTGTGTCCCGGCCCCGTGACTGGAACCGTCACCAGCAACCCCGACGACGATCGCACCCCATCTTGAAAATTTTTCTAGCCAGCCCATTGACTGTTGATTGTATGCAATGTACATTGAGCGTCGTGGGTAGTCAATGGGCTCGGTAAATCAAACGAGAATTCTCGCCAATTCACAGATATCTGGGAGCTTATGCAAACAACTCCTCAGCTAGTTTTGGGCCTCCGCGAACAGATCGCCGATCAGCTTCGGAGTGACGTGCTTTGCGGTCGTCTGACGGAAGGCGAACGGCTAAGCGAAATGAAATTGGTCGAGCGCTTTGGCGTCAGCCGCACGCCGATCCGCGCAGCGCTGCAGCAACTCACACACGAGGGCTTATTGGAGGGCCGGCCAAACGTCGGAGTCAAGGTGTCGCATCGCCCGCCCGATTCGATCCGCGAACTGGTTGTCCCCATTCGCCGCAGCGTGGAGACCTTCGCCCTGCGGTCGTTCTTCGCCGACTTGACCGACGCCGACTTCAGCCGCTGGCATGCGATCCTGGAAAAGATGCGCGCCGCCTGCCTGGCCGCCGACTACCCGGCCATCGCCGAGCAAGACATCGCCTTTCACCACAGCATCGTCCGCCGCGCCGGTCAGCGCGACTTGGAACAGATTTGGAACTCGATCCTAGCCCGCGTCCGCCATCACTTTTGGGAAACCCAACAACGCGACTACGCCACGCCGCTGGAGATTCACGACGAACACGTCCGGATCGTAGAGGTTTTTCGCGGCGGCGATATTGAGTCCGCGGTGAAGGCGTTGGAAAAGAACATTGCTTGAAAGGAGGTACAACGTGATAGCAGGGCGGCGTGTTCGACAACGACGAGAAGGTCGTCGGTTGTGCTTAGGCATAACGCCCGTACGGCCAGGTGTGCAGGTGGGAGTTCATTGTGCGGAAACATGACCTACTTCTATGGTTAGTGGTTTTGTGGTTTTCGTGGTTTCTAGACACTTTTTCACAAGGACAACGGTTATGAGACTCGCTACTACATTATTGATGGTCGGCGTCGTTCTAGCTTCGCTAGGAACGCTTCCGGCCACAGCGGCCCCGATTTCATTGGAAGCTTCCGCCGACGCGTATGGAATTTGGCTGGGCGCGTACGGCTACCCTGCGGATGATCCTCGAATTATGGACCTCAACCACGGCGCTGCTCCGGAATTCCTGATCAAATGGAACGGCGACGCTTCGTCCCGCAAGGTTTGGGCGAAGTTCGACCTTTCGGGCGTCGACTTGAACTCGATTGCCCAAGCGACGTTCCAGGTCACGGCCAGTTATGGCCCGGGGGAGGTGACAGGTGAGCGTTTTATTCAGGTCTACGCGCTCAACGACGGAGATACTGGCACTAGCGGAGAATACGGATACCTTGGCGAGGGCTGGGAAGAAGGCGGCCTTGATGGCGGACCGTCGGTTGGGGGAAACGTCCTGACGTGGCGCAACGGGCCTGCGAATATTTTTGATGCGAACGAATTCGACGTAACACGAACCTCGCATGTGGGTCAAGTCGGCCCGTACATGCGAGATGCGACTTCGGTTGCGGGCACGGTCTACTCGATGACGAGTCAAGAGTTGCTTGACGCGGTGAAGGGCGACACAAACGGGACCCTGACCTTGGCTCTTCTCCAGACACCAACCAGTGGCTGGAGTCCGGCTTTTGCAACCAGAGAGAATACGACCTACGCAGGGCCCACGTTGGTGCTGGAGGTAAACTCGGCGCTCGCTGGAGACCTGAACGGCGACGGATTCGTTGGTCAGGACGATTTGAACATCGTCTTGGGTGACTGGGGAAATATGCCACCGGGCGACCCACGTGCCGACCCCAGTGGCGATGGATTTGTTGGTCAGGACGACCTGAATCCCGTGTTGGCCGATTGGGGACAAGG
>SXHT01000189.1 GCA_005773095.1 Planctomycetaceae bacterium | reverse complement strand
GGACTCGCCAGCCAGCCCTTCATTCGCATCAAAGAAATTATCATCAGCCTGGGGGAAGGCAATGACGCGCTGGTGGCAACGCGCATGCCCTTGAGCGGGTCGATGTCGATTCAGATGGGCCAAGGCAACGACTTCGTCGGCCTCGGCGAGTTTGACAACAATTCGCTCGTGGACTCGGCCGTCAATAGCCTGCTGGACGCGCTGGTCATCAGCACCAACCTGGCAATCGATACGGGCGAAGGGAACGATATCGTCGCGGGTCGCAACGTTTCCACCAAGGCGCTGGTGCTTACGACCTTGGGTGGCGACGATGTCATTACGCTCGATCACCAAGGCAATCCCGGTGACCCAAACCACGTTCCCGGCATCACGGCAAGCGCCGGTCTGGCGATTAACGCCGGCGAAGGCACAAACATCGTCACACTCAGCGGTTTGAACATCATGAGCCTGACGGTCACCGGCGGCGCGGTTCAAGACACGGTCACGGTGGAAAAAGCAACGATCGCCAAAGGGGCCAATATCCAGGCCAAAGACGGCGCGAACCTTGTGACGCTCGAAGAAGTGACTTCCAAATCGCTGCACGTGTCGGCGGGCTTAGGCAACGATACGGTGACGCTCGAGCAGGTCACCTGCAGCAAACGCATCAGCCTCTCCGACAACTACGGCAACGACCTGTTCGATCTGGAGGATGTCGCGGCCCGGTCGCTGGGCATCTCGGCCGGTTTCGGAGCCGATACGATTTCGCTCGAAGATGTAACCACCACCCAATCGATCCGCATTGACTCCGGCGACGGCGAGGACGAGGTGACGTTGAAAGACATCATCGCCAAGTCGTTGGCGACCGCGTTGGGCGATGGCGCCGACGAACTCTCGCTTGACAATGTGGCCGCCACCAAGAAGGTGATCATCGGCGGTGGCATTGGCAACGACACGCCCGAGCTGAAGCGGGTAAGCGCCGCGGCCCTCGAAATCTTGCTGGCGGCTGGGGACGACGAGATCAGCCTCGAGACGGTCCTCGTCAGCGGTAAAACCAGGATCGACGGCGGCCAAGACACCAATGTCTACACGGACATGGGGGGTAACAGCCTACCCATCCTCGAACGCACCAACTTCCAGACGATTGTGTAGCGCGTAATCTCGGCGTCTCGTCTTGAACAAACGAAAAGTGATTTCCCCACGGGGATCATGGGCGACTACAATGTGTCCATGTCTTTTTTTCGGCGGGTGTTTACGACGACCTACACGCCTCATGCGGAGGCGCGCACGTTCCTGGATCGCGCTCAGACGCAGCAAGGGCCCGCCGCGGAAGTGACGGTCGCGGTGCTCGATGCCCATGAGAGCGAGTGGCTATTTGGCGTGCCGCTGGCACGGCGTGGCCTGCAGCCGGTCTTTTTGCGGATTGCCAATCGAAGCGATGCGCCGCTGCGGCTGCAAGTCGTCGGTATCGATCCGAACTATTTCACGCCCATGGAGGCGGCGAGCGCTAATCATTTTTCGCTCATCAAGCGGCTTTCCATGTTTGGAATCCTGGCCTGGTTCATATTGCCGCTGGTGTTTCTCTTGCTTCCGTTCAAGCTGATCACCGCGTACCTGGCGAACCGGCGGATGGATGCCTGCTTTCAGGCGCTGGCGTTTCGACTGCGGCCGATCGCGCCGGGCGCTACGTCGGAAGGGTTCGTTTTCACTCGGCTCGACTCGGGGACGAAGATGGTCCACGTTTGCCTGCACGCCCTCGGTCGATCGATTCCGTCGGCAGCGGAGTCCCAGAATGCCGCCAGGGGAGCCTCCGCTCCCGCGCAGACGCCTCATGAATCCATCAATCCCACGGTTGAGTTTTCGTTCACGGTGCCGGTGCGGGGAATCGCCGTCGATTATCATCGGCGCGATTTTCTGACGCTGCTGACGCCGGCGTCGATGGAGGATTGCCCCGATGTCCTTTCGCTCACCCAGAAGTTACGAATCATGCCGGCGGCGACGACGAACGAACGGGGCACGGGCGCCGGCGACCCCGTGAACCTGGTGGTGATCGGCGAATTGGAAACATTGATTGGTGCGTTCGCCTCGCGGTGGGACGAAACGGAAACGATCACGCTGGCTACGTGCTGGAAGACCGCGAGGTCCTTCCTGCTGGGCTCGCAGTATCGGTACTCGCCGGTGAGCGCGCTGTATTTGTTCGGACGGAGCCAGGACCTGGCGCTGCAGCGCAGCCGGCGTTCGATCAATGAGCGGTTGCACTTGCGGCTGTGGCTTTCGCCGCTGCGATTCCTCGGCAAATCGGTGTGGGTCGGGCAGGTGAGCCGCGACATTGGCGTGCGATTCACGATCAGGACCTGGAACCTGACGACACATCGCATCGATCCCGACGTCGACGAGGCCCGCGATTATGTGGTTGAAGACCTGCTGGAGGCGGAACGACTGGAGGCGGCCGGCTATGTGGACGGCGTGGGCGCATGCGAGTCAGCCTCCGCCCGCCGCAATCTGACCGGAGACGGCTACTTTACCGACGGCAAGCGCGCCGTGATCTTGATTTCCGCCATGCGAACCGCGCCGCGGTTTGTCTCCTGGTCGTGACTCTGGCGGCCGCACATGATGGATGGCGTTGGGTTGCAAAGCAGAATCCCTCGCAAGCGCGGCGGACTGGCAGATTAATTCTTGTAGATCTTGTGTTGCGGGCGGCCGGAAAGGATCTGCTCTTTGCCCCACGTGGTGACATCGCGGAAGGCAGGGCTGTGGATGAACGTCATGAAGGCCTGTTCTTCGGACCATTCGCTGGTGATCAGGTAAGACGCATCGTCGCTCACGTCTTTCCACAAGGTTGAATGGCTATGACCATCGGCCGCCCGCAGCGCGGCGATCACGGCCGCGAATTTTTCTTCGAAGTCCTGCTGTTTGCCGGGAAGGACGTGGTAGTTCATGCCGACGGTAATCATGTTGGCTCGCTTCCGAGGTTGTGGTACGAAAAAAGGGCGTTCGCGACGCCTCAGCTTAACGAGCCGAATTGCGGCCGGCAACCGGCCAGGCAGGGAAAATTGCCGCAGGCGCGACGGGGCCGCGGCTGATGCGGGCTGCGGTGGCAGAATTGATCGGCCTGCTATCGCTGACCGACGGCTTCGACAGGCTGCGACTTGAGCAGGTTCAGGTAGTCGATCGTGATGTTCAGCGTTTCGTCGTTATAGAAATCCTGTTTGAACACAGGACGATTCGGGTCGTTGAGCTCCTCGAAGTTTTTTTCCTCCTCCTTCTCGGCGTTGAGATCGGCACGGTCGGCGAGGAATTTCTCCTCGTTCAAAAACACGCGCTTGCGGCTCTTCTGCTGGTTGTAGCTGGCGATCTTCTTCAGCTCCTTGCCGAAGTCTTCCGACTGCTTGCGGCGCCCTTCCGAGCGATTGCGAAGCTCTTTGACCATCAACTCGTCGACCAAATCAACCGGCTTGAACGGCGACTCTTCCACCTTGTCGAATGCCAGCGCGTGGTCGAGGCTCGATTCGCCCACATCGAGTTGACTCGTGAGCGATGGAAGTGCGATATCGGCCAGCACACCCCGGTTCTGCGTGCTGTCGCCACTAGGGCGATAAAACTGCTGCATCGTGATCTTAAGCGCGCCCAGCTCGGGCGCGTTGGGCAGACCGCGGAACAGCTGCCGGCCCAGGTCCAGCAGGCTTTGCACCGTGCCTTTGCCGTGCGTACTGGTGTCCCCCACCACGATGCCGCGTTTGTAGTCCTGAATGGCGCCGGCAAAAATCTCGCTGGCGCTGGCGCTGAATTTATTGGTCAACACCACCAACGGACCACTCCACATGGCGCCACGTTCCAGGTCGTCGTAGTGCTGCACTCGGCCGTCGGCGTCTTTTACCTGAACGACCGGGCCGCTGTCGATAAACAGGCCGGTCAAATTGATCGACTCGGTGAGCGAGCCGCCACCGTTGTTACGCAAGTCCAGCACGCAAACGTCGACGCCTTTGTCGTTAAAGTCCTTGAGCAGCCGGGCCACGTCTCGCGTGGTGCTCTTGAATTCCTCGGCGCCGTCGCGGGCGCCACCCATGTCCATATAGAAACTGGGCAGGTTGACGATGCCGACTTTGTACGGGCTGCCATCCGATTTTTTGCCCCATGGTTTAATCTCACTACGGGCTTCGCTGTCTTTGAGTTCGATCTCGGCCCGAGTGATGGAATATTCCTTGGGTTCATTCAGACCGGCGGGCATGACTTTCAGCCGCACAATGGTACCACGCTTGCCGCGGATGAGCTTGACCACGTCATCGAGATTCATGTCCACGACATCGACCAACTCGCCGTCGGTGCCCTGACCAACGCTGACAACCTTATCCTCGGGTTTGAGCCGGCCGTCCTTATCGGCCGCGCCGCCAGGAATGACTTTGCTGACCACCGTGTAGCCATCCACAAACTGCAAGGCCGCGCCGATCCCATCCAGCTTCAGCCGCATCGCGATTTCGAAATTCTTGAGCGAGCTGGGCGACATGTACGTGGTATGCGGATCGTAGGCGGTGGTCAGGGCCGTCAGGTACATTTCAAGCAGCTTGTCGCTGTCGATCTGATGCATGCGCTTGTCGAAGCTATGGTAGCGGCGCGCGAGTTTCTCGCGGGCCTCTTGGCCTTCGATCTTTTCCGCCTTGAGCACCAGCAGATCGTACTTGATTCGCTTCCGCCAGGCGTCGCGCACAGCGGCAGCATTGTTGGGGAATTGCAGCTTGTCGGGATCGATCACCAACTCTTCGTCGATGCTGAAGTCCTGCGATTGAGCGAGCAACTCGTCGACCAGCTTGACGCGCTCATCAATACGCTCGAGCAGTCGCTTGTAGACCTTGTAGGCGAAGTTCACATCGCCGCGGCGGGCCAGATCGTCAAGCTGATTCTCTTGGATCATGAACTCGTCCACGTCGGCCTGCGTGAAGTAAACCTTCATCGGGTCGAGCGTTTTCAGAAACTGGTCGAGCCAGCGACTGGAGATTTCATCATCCAACGGGTGGCGAAGCAGATGCTCTCGCTTGAGCAGCGCCGTGATCGCAAGCGTCACCTGACGGTCGGCAGGCGTGGGGCCTGCCAAATCGGCCCATGCAACCGGGGACACGAGCAGGCTCAGGGACAAAGCCGCAAGCAGCAACGCCCCGGCCAAAGCTCGTCCACCACGCCAACGCAAAACCCAAGCAGATGACAACCGATTCATAACACTCCCCGTTTGCGAAAGCCATTGCAGTAAAACAAGATACGCCAACTTGCCGAGCGTGCAATGGAGTTTCTGGATAGTATCGCCTAACCATTAGGCATGCAATACCAAGGCAGCCCACACCCTGTCGATGGAAGTCATATTTAGATTGTTGCCGCTGGCACTAGCGGTCTTGCGACACTTTGGAAATGAGAATCGCCAGCTTCGTCGATGCGTTCCCAAATCGCGTGGGAGACTTGCGCCGTCGGGCCAAGGCGATCAGCCGTAATCCATTGCGTGACCGGGTGCTTTGCCGCGCAAACCGCCACCGCGGCGCGGATACCCGCAAGCAAGAATCCGTCGAACAGCAAGTGAGGCTGCACGACCACCCGCGGGTAGCGGATTGCCGCGATATTTTCCAGCGTCTCCTCAAGCGACGGCTGCGCCATCGCGAAAAAACAGACAGCGACTTCCGCGACGGAAGCCGACTGGGGAGCAAGACGGGCAAACTGGTGCATTTCGCGATTCGCATCGTCGTCGTAACTGCCGCGACCCACCAAAACGAGTGCCGTCTCAGGGCGCGACGGCTCGCCGAAACGGCTGCGTGTGTGATCGCGAATCGCCTCGTAAAAACGTGTGGCAGACTGCTGCAAAATGGCGGGGTGACAACCCAAATGTCCGGCTTGCGTCGACGTGATCTGCGGGAACGGCGCAAGCGCCGCGGCAACCGCGCGCGGCACATCGCGCTTCGCATGCCCGGCCGCAAGCAACAGCAGAGGCATGACAACAATTGCATTTGCGCCTCGCTGAGCCAATCGCGCGGCAGCGACAGCGATCGGCGGATCGGCAAGTTCCAGAAAGCACGGCTCGACGGCAGCCTCGGGGCGGGTCTGCGCCACCCGTCGGGCGGTGGTCAACAGTTCTTCGACCCCCGCCGCGTCACGCGTGCCATGGCCGACCAACAAAATGCCCTGCATTTCGCCCTCCAGGCGGATATACTTTATGTTACGGCAATACCCGAAGTACGAATATCGAAATCCCAAACGCGCGGGCCGGGGACTGGCTCATTTTCCCCGGCGAATTCGCCAGAGGTAGGTCGTCCTGCTGGGTGGTTGTGCAACGTGGTTCCCGGGAAATTGTGCCTGTCCCCCTCGTTTCGGAATTCGTGCTTGACCTTATGTACAGCTATCTTACCATGACCGTCGGCAGCCGGGCAGGGTACAGCTTCTTGCTCGACCCGACGGACGAGAACCGCATCGGCCGCGGCGTCGATTGCTCGGTCGTGCTCAGCGACCCGCTTTGTTCGCGCGTGCATGCCATTATTGCCCAGCAAACAGGCGTCTGGCGCATTCGCGATGCCGGCAGCAGCAACGGCACGTTCGTCAACGATTGCAAGGCCGACGATGCCGTGCTGGATGACGGTCATCATGTCCGCGTCGGCTCGACCGAGTTCGCCTTCCATCAGAGCGAACAGCCCCCCACGGTCGGACCGAACGCTGAACCCGACACGCTGCAGACCGTCGTCAAGTACCAGCCGGTGGGAGCTGACGCACCCGATCCTTCGGCCGTGGCCGTGCTGGCCGATGCGCAGCAGGCCCATGAACT
>SXHT01000188.1 GCA_005773095.1 Planctomycetaceae bacterium | reverse complement strand
TGGCAAGCGACCGCACTTCCGCCCGGCGATTCTGCGAAAGCTCTTTGATCGCCAGACTCAACGGCCGATCCACGGTCAACTCTTTCTCAAACGCTGTTGCTGCCCGCTCATCGAGCGGATTGATCACCTCGCGCGTTGCCCAATCGGGCAATTGGCCCACGGGAAGGTTGCTGGCCGACTGTGCCGTGAACGTGATATGCTCCGGCGCTTGGATGGTCGTTTCTTTGCCCGCCTCGCCAACATGAATTTGCCCGCTGACGGCATAAAGGTCGACGGCCAACTCGGGGGGCCCAGCCTCAGGGTCGGTGCCCGGCGGCAACAATCCGACGACCTCCAAGGCAAGCGTCGACTTGGCGTCGCCAAAGGTGACCATCACATCGCGCTGGCCGAATCGCAGATGAACCTGATTGCCCGCCTTGCCCACGGTAAGCATGCCCAAACGGCCATATTCAATCGCCAGCGCGGGAACTGCCTTCTCGTCGAGACCTTCGAAGGTGAGTGACGTGGGGCCGGCCGCTCGAATCGTCGTTCCGTTGGTCAGCACAAAAGCCGGACGAAATGAGGGCAGCGTCAGCACGCGATCGCCCGCCGCAATCACGGTCTCGCGCGGTAGCCGGCGCCATGTGCCCATGTCACGATTGAAATGCACGGCTACCTCGGTGTCGCCGAGAAAACGACCAATCTCAGCGCCGACCCCCGCCGCGATGTCGAAGGGCGCCGTAGGCTCCGCTCGAAGCGGATTGCCTGGCGGCGATTCGGCTGTGTCCACGACAGTTTCGGTCGGGTCTTCCGCCGGCGTGTCGGACGGAGCAGGAATGGCGGCTTCATCGGGTCTGTCTTCGATCGCGGGGTCTTCCGGCGAGGGCGCGGGAATGGACGGCACCTCAGGTATGTCCGTGTCTGGCTCCGCGGGATTGGTGCGCGGCAGCATGATCTCGGCCGGTGGTGTGGTCGCTGTCGGATTGGCAGGCTCATTATCGACTGGCGGCGGCGACGGACTACCCTCGCCATCGGATTCCGGCCCGATCGGCGCACGCGAATTTTCCTCTGCAGCAGCGTTTGATTCCTCCAACGGAGGCGTGGGTTCGACTCCTCGGCCCATCCAACTGGCAACTTGCTGTCGCAGGTCGGGTGGGCCAAAGAACATCAGGATCAGGAAAACGACGGCCGCAGTGGCCAGAATGGTTGCGACAAGCGGCCAACGACGCGCTTTGGCCGACTCGCGCAGGTAATCGGGGACTTCCGGCCGATTCCGCCTGCCGATATTGCCGTCCGGCGTGTCGGACGGCGCCGGCGTGCGGTGGGCTGGCTGCGGCCTGGCTTGGTCCGCCGGTATCGGTTCCGCAACCAGTTTGTCGCTGCGCGCGATCGTCTCATACAAGCGATCGCGACGGATCCCGTCGACATTCGCCGGCTCGCCGAGCACCAACGTGAGAATTTGATGGCACGACGCCACCTCCGCCAGATGAACATCCGACTCCAAACAGGCCTTCTCAAACTCGGGAACCCGTTCCGCTTCCAGGGTATTGTCCAGATACTCGGCCACCGTATTGCCATCGGCGGCAAGTCCCTTGCCTTCGATGGCCGGCGTGCCCAGCCTTACGCGCCGCACGCAATCGCGCGTGCGATGCACAAGGCTGCTGGCAAAATCGCTTTCGGAAATCTTCTTGTTGAGGTCATCGGCATCCTCCGGTTCGAGAATGTCGTCGAGATAGGCCAGCATGGTGCGAAGCGTGAGTCGCATGGTTGTGAAGCTCCCGATGTCGAAACGAAATGAGCCGTCCACTCAGAATTAGTGAGACGGCACGGCCCCATTCGTACAAGCAACCCCAAAATAATGTTTGATCACAGGCCACAAACCCTTATACCAATGTGGTTTGCATTCACAATCACCCCTTGGTTTTTTTCTCGCGCTTCGGGCAACGGCGACGCTCGTCCGGCATGCGCCAGGCGGCGTACCTGGGTGGTCACCGATCACGGGCCGGGGACTGGCTCATGATTCCCGGTGCTGGGTACCGCACCTGACGGACAAAACTAGGATTGCTGCGCGTATTTAAGCCTGCATCGCAGCGGCTGAGCAGGTTGACTGATCAACCTTCGCAGTGCGATGAGGCACCCCGGCGATTTTCGTCAATCGTGATGACAGCCGCGTTACGCGACCCTCTTTCGAGTGGCGGCCAGCGCCACCATGCCGATCAGCATCAGCATCGCGCCCGTCGGTTCCGGGACGGGAAAGGGCAGCACCGCGAAACCGCCGTCGAAGTTGGATGGCGTGTCCGCCGAACCGACGAGCCGGCCCTGAAGAATCTGGCCAGTAGCCAGGTTCACGTTGTAGAGCAGGTACGCGCCAAACGGCCCGTTAATCGGGGCGTCGGGCCGCTTCAGCACCGCATAGCCGGTGTCGCCGCCAATCGTCGGATCGACGCTGGCCGGATCGGTGTAAATGTCGAAGTGGATCCGTGTGATGGCGTCAACAGTCACGCCAAAATTTCCGACGGCGGTAAGGTCGCCGTTATTGGGCGGATTCTGGATGTACAGGGCGTCATTACGCGAATCCATGTCGTAGAGCACCGTCGTACCGCCTGCCTGGGCAATGTTGTTGATATACGCAACCGCATCCACAAACGGCGCGTTGGTGCCAATGTGGAGTGCGGAATCGACAGCTGCGATCAGGCCCGTGCCGGAATTCAATCGCAGATTCTGATTGGAGGTGTTCACCAACCGGATCCGCATGCTGCCATCCCCTTGCAGTGTCGTGGGATTGAAGTCAAACCCGAAGTTGCTGCTCGTCGTCAGGTCGTAACCGGCACCAGTGGAATTGAACCCGGCCCCAACCGCCGTGGGCGCGCCCGTGGTGATGTCAATCGTGTACAATTGCGTGGTATTCGGGCCGACGTCAATTGCGAAGAGCGTTTGCGAGCTTGGCCGGAAGTCGATGCCTTCCGGCACAAACGCCAAGGGAGCGCCGATATTGGTGACCGGCGCTGGAGCCAGGCCATTCACGTCAAATCTGAACAGCTGGCCGCTACTATTTACGCCGTAACCAATTTGGGCGTCGGCCGAACTGGTCGCGATGCAAAATACAATGCAGGCTAAGATCGCGCTCTGCCCGAAACAAAAATTGCGAATCATAGAAACCTCCGGTTAAATAAACTCGAAACGAAGCAATACCAACTGGCCCACGTGCCCATGTTTTCCAGTAGCAGCCTCTTTTGAGTAAGCCGAAGGTGAGAGAAAGTCGAGGAAAAGTTCAAGAAGTTCAAGTACTTAAGCTAATCAATCGACGAAAAGGTGTCAATCACCGTTGTCCGGCTAAGGGACTGATGTGTTGTTTTAACCTGTAGAACGACAACCACTTGCATCCAGCAATACGTGCACGGCCAATCGGTGTTTTTTTTATTTGGCAACCTGGTAGGGCCGGTTTTGCCGGCCGTGGATGGGAACGTCACGCGAATCCGGCCGGCACAGCCGGCCCTGCGGCGGATAACTGATTGGCCCTGGCAATGCGTGTACACGACTGTCTTGAGGGGGCCGAAGTCGTCGCGGTTGTATCCCGAGCCAATGCGACGTGTGGCATTCTACGACACCCAGCGCAAACGGCGACTGGTGTTCCTGACCAACAACTTCAGCCTTCCAGCGCGGGTGTCGCCGCATCGGCCCGCCCCTCTCACAGCGGCTCGGTGGCGCGGTGGCGGACGATTTCACCTTCGACCATGTAGATTACGTCTTCAGCGACATTGGTGGCCAGGTCGGCGAGGCGTTCCAAATGGCGAGAGACGCTTAGCAACCGCATCAAGAGTTCGGTATGTTGCGGATGCGCGGCGATTTCCCTCTCGACGAAGTCCTGCACTTTGCGGCGCATACTGTCCACATCGTCGTCGGCATCCCGGACGCGACGCGCCAGCAGCGCGTCCGTATTGACCAGCGCATCCAGGCTTTCCTTGACCATCTGCTGCGCCTTGACGGCCATCGGACGCAGATCCGAGGGTAGGTCGATCTTCTCGCCGTTCGTCAGGAACACCACGCGCTTGGCGATATTCCGCGCCAAGTCCCCCATCCGCTCAAGATCATTATTGATCTTCAGCACCGCCACCACGAACCGCAGATCGGCCGCCACGGGCTGATAGAGCGCCAGAATCTTGAGCACCTCCTCCTCAACATCCACTTCCATCCGGTCGATTTCCGAATCTTCGTCGATCACCTGCCTGGCAAGATTCCGGTCGCGATTGGTCAGGGCCGAAATCGCCTTCGCAATCGCTTCCTCGACCAGCGTGCCGACGAAGAGAATTTTCTGCTTGAGGATGTCAATCTGGCGTTCTAAATGTTTGGCCATGGCGGTAATGATCTGTTTGCGGCATGTTAGCCGAAGCGTCCGGTAATGTAATCCTCAGTTTCTTTGAGCAGCGGCTTAGTAAACAGCTCGGTTGTGGGGCCGTACTCGATCAGCCGGCCCAGGTACATGAATGCGCAATAGTCGCTGGTGCGGGAGGCCTGCTGCATGTTGTGGGTCACCATCAGCAGCGAGTAATTGCCTCGCAGCTCCTGAATCAAGTCCTCGATCTTTCCGGTGGCAATGGGGTCCAGGGCCGAACACGGCTCATCCATCAGCAGCACTTCCGGCTCGGCGGCGATGGCCCGGGCAATGCATAATCGCTGTTGTTGTCCTCCCGACAAGTTTAGCCCACTTTCGTGCAGCCGGTCTTTGACCTCGTCCCACAAGGCGGCGCCCCGCAGGCTGTGTTCGCAAACTTCCTCAAGCACCTGGCGGTTGCGCTCGCCGTCAATTCGCAAAGGATAGACAACGTTTTCGAAGACGCTCATCGGGAATGGATTGGACTTTTGGAACACCATGCCCATCCTCTTGCGCAGCTCGATCACGTCCACCGTGCGTCCGTACGTCGAATCGCCATTGAGCTTGATATCGCCGGTGACCCGCACGCTGCCGATCAGGTCGTTGAGTCGGTTGACGCTGCGCAAGAATGTGCTTTTGCCGCAGCCCGAGGGACCAATCAGGGCGGTCACCTGGTTGCGCGGCACGTGCATGTTGATATTGTACAGTGCACGCTTCTGACCGTACCAAAGGTTGAAGTTCTCGGCTTGCAGAACGTGTTCTTCCTTGTCGACGGCGGCATGCACGACCGACTCAACTTCCTCGCCGCGCGCAATGGCGGCCAGGCGTCCCAGCGTAATCGGTGCGCGACCGTCGGCAATTGGCTGTGGAGGTCCAGGTGTCGTCGGCATGGCGTGGCTGGACTCGGTTGATTGAACGATGGATGGGGAGGACACGCGGTTTGCTCCTGACTAAAAATGACTCGCGATAAACTTCCGTCGAAGTCGGGCCCTCAGCCAAACGGCGGCAATGTTCAGAAACGCGATGATGCCAATCAGCAGCAAGGTCGTTGTGTAAACCATGGGTTTTGCCGCCTCGCTATTCGAGCTTTGAAATCCCAAATCAAACAGATGAAACCCCAAGTGCATGAAACTGCGTTGAGCGTGCAAAAAGGGGAACACGCCGTCCACCGGCAATTCGGGAGCCAGCTTGACCGCGCCAACGAGCATGATCGGGGCCACCTCGCCGGCGCCGCGAGCCATCGCCAGAATCATACCCGTCATGATACCGGGTAGGGCACGGGGCAGCACAATCCGTTGAATGGTTTGCCATTTACTTGCGCCGCAGGCGTAACTTCCCTGGCGCATTGAGCTGGGCACTGCGGCCAGCGCCTCCTCGGTGGTGATGATGACCACCGGCAGTGTCAACAGGGCGAGCGTCAGACTTGCCCAGAGTACGCCGCCGGTGCCGAATGTAGGCACGTTGCTTGCCAGTGCGGCTCGGAAGAACAACTGATCGATCGAGGCGCCCAGCACGTAGCAGAAGAACCCCAGACCAAACACGCCGAAGACAATGCTCGGCACGCCCGCCAGGTTGTTGATGGCAATCCGAATCATGCCGACGAACGGTCCCGACTGGGCGTACTCGCGCAGATAGAGCGCGGCCAGGACTCCCAAGGGCGCCACGGCGAGCGACATCAGCAGCGTCATTGTTACCGTGCCAAAAATGGCCGGAAACACGCCCCCTTCGCTGTTCGCCTCGCGGGGATCATCCCAGACAAACTCACCCCAACGCGACAAATACACAGCCAGCTTACCCATCCAACTGACTTGATTTGCCGGATACGCCCGCACAATTTCGTCGAGTTCAATCAAGATTTCTTTTCCATCGGCGGTCTGAAGTTTGAGTTGCTGGCGGGCATTTTCCGCTTTGAGTGCGTCAATTTTCGACAGTACCTCGGCGGTTGCCTTGGCGGCCTCATGCTCAATCTGATGGACGGTCTGCTGGGCCGCGGCGGATTGGGGAGAATTCTTGCCACTGTCGAGCTCGGCCTCCTTCAGCTCCAGCCAAGCGGCGTATTTCTGCTGGCTGATCGCTCCCAGCGTGTGCTTTTCGAGCGATACCCGCTCCCGCCACCGCCGGCGTGCCGCCGCATGAAACTCATGGTACTTGGCCCAAGCCTGTGCCGCGCCGCGGGCAACTTCCTGGCCGTCCTCAACATATGCCACGGGAATTCCGTAAAACCGGCCCCACGACAGTCTCTCGATGACCAGGCCCCACTCGGGCCGACCCTCGCCGATGATCTGGCAATCGTCGATCCAGTGGAAGTGCGTATGGGTGAGGTCGTAGTTGCCCGTGCGCAGCAGTCGCCGATGCAGCCGGCCGTCACCGTCGGCCATTTCCGCGCGCGCACGTTTTGCCGCGTCCCCGGGCAAGCCCTCAAAAAACTTTTCTTGCGGCGTGAACGTTTCCCCGCGGGAAAGCTCCCCCAGGTAGACCGAACCATCGCTCGTCTTGACCTCGATCAGCGGCAGCGGCCAGAACGTATCGAAGCCTTGGTACAGCACCAGCCCGAGCAAGCCGATGATCATCGCTAACGCAACCACCAGTGCCCCACCCGTCAGCCACAGTAGCGGCTCGCCATGCGCGGTCAGGGGACTGCCGGGTTTCACCCGTCTGGCGCGAAAGCTTGCCCGTGGGGGGCGTGCGCCCCGCGTTGTCGGCGCGATGGTGATTGGCGTATCAAAGTTCATAGGCCCTCCGCCGGAAACGGATGCGAATCAACTCGGCCAGTGTGTTGACCAAGAACGTCAGCATGAACAACGTTAACGCGGCTAAGAACAGCGTGCGAAAGTGCGTACTGTTACGCACAGCCTCGGGAAGTTCCGTTGCGATCAAGGCCGAAAGCGTCTGGAAACCGTTGAAGATATTTATTTCCATGATCGGCGTATTGCCGGCGGC
>SXHT01000187.1 GCA_005773095.1 Planctomycetaceae bacterium | reverse complement strand
TGCCGGATATAATGCGCGAATGTCCCTCCATCTGCCTCACCGTTGGCATCGACTTCGATTGTCAGAAACTATTGTCGTCGTGGCAGTCCTCGCGGTAGTGTTTGGCATGATTGTCCTGCCCGTAATTGAATATCAGCTTGGCCGATGGAACGGTTCCGCCGCGGCTGCCGAGGATCTGAAGGCTGGGCGACTAAAGTTGTTGATCGGCGGCTATCGCTCCACACAGTTCCGAAGAATCGAAGCCATTGCGAAGGAGTCTTACGGTATCGAGATCATCAACACCGGCTGCGTGCCATCGGCTTACAAGTCCGGATACGGCACGGCCTATAATGAGGCGATGGAACGAGAATTCGATCGACCTGAATGTGGCCGCCGGGAAACTGATCGAGGATTTCCAGCCGAGCTTTGCGGCCCGCCAGCTCGCGCAGATCCCAGGTGTGCCAAGAGAGTCGGTCCTGGTCGATGCCCGTGACGGTCCGCACGATCTTGTCGTCGATCTTGAGGTTCACGCAGGTTTGGTCTTCCTGGCTGCTGCCGCCGATCAGCAGATTGAGATACGGCCGATTGATTTAAAACTCGGGCGAGGTGAGCGAGCCTTGTGGGCCGTCGCCGCCGACGCCGCTGTAAGCCGCACCGGTCCCCTGATAGCCGGCGAGCCGGTTGCGTCCTAAAAATCCGTCGCTGGTGGCGGGAGAAGTTCCGAAGGCCTGACCTTCGACCTTCCATGTCCCATAAGTGCCTTGGTCAAAATCGCCCAAGACAACGTCGGTTTCATCGGCAGCCAGCACGGAAAGAGCGCCAGCCAAAACAAGGTACGCCATCAAACACAATGTCCGCATGGGAAATCCTCTTAACGATTGCAAGGGTGATCATGAATGAAGTTGGGGCCAGCGCGCGTATCGACAATTGCCGCCCGCAAACCCTTCGTCGCAAGCCCAAAACGTGGACCCCTATTGAAATCGCAGACGGCGAGCTTGCTATGTGTTGCAAACCATTTCAAGTTGCGTATAACGGTAAAAAAGCCCAGGGACGGCCGTCCCTGGGCTTTATCGGCGAGCATCCTTCCACGTTGTTCGGAGACCGTCACCGTGGCCCGCGACAATCGCGTTTGGTTTCATGCGGTCCTCTCCACGTATGGGGCGTGGTTGTATGGCGATGCACGGGGTTTCCGTACGCGGCATCATCGCGAGCATGTCGAGGGTGATTACAAGCATCGGCCGACCGTGGGAAGCTACGCCTCGCAAGAGTGGCGCAGCCGCAAGTTGCTCAAGCAGGATCCCGTCACATTTTCGCCGGCGCATCGGCAGCTTGTTGGCGAGGCGCTGCAAGACAAACTCACGCGTCTCGGCGCGTGGGTGTTGATTGTCGCGGTCAGCGCCCAGCATGTGCATCTGTTGGTCAAGCTGCCGCCTTCGCTCGCGCGAAAGTGGCTCGGAATGGCGAAGATGCACGCGTCGTTTGAGTTGAAGCGACATGGCTGGCAAGGTAAGGTGTGGGCCGTCAGATGCCGGCCCGAGCGCGTCCGCGACAAGGCGCATCAAACGAACGCGTTTCATTACATCAGTCGCCACGCCGAGCAAGGCGCGTGGGTGGGTGTTTGGAAGACGCCGCCAGAATTGAAAGTGTAACTGCCCGCCACGAAAGCCCAGGGACGACCGTCCCTGGGCTTTAACGAAAGACGCTCCATGAGCGAAGTCGTCCAACAACACGCAGCTTCCGCACCCAAGACCGTTCGCTGTGCCGTCGTCACCATCAGCGATACGCGCACGCTGGAGACCGACAGCGGTGGGGCCACGGTTGTGCACTGGCTCGAAAAGGCGGGACACGCGGTGGCGGCTCGCACCATCATTCCTGATGAGCCAGAGGACATGCGGAAACTGATTCGCTGGTTTGCCGACGATCCGGCCATCGACGCGATTCTTATGACCGGCGGCACGGGCCTCTCCAGCCGCGATCAAACCTACGAGACCGTCCGCTCGATGCTCAGCAAAGAGCTGCCAGGCTACGGCGAACTGTTTCGCATGCTCAGCTATCAGGCGATCGGACCCGCGGCGATGCTCAGCCGAGCCCTGGGCGGGCTGGTGGATGCGACGGTGGTGCTGACGATGCCAGGCTCGCCCGCCGCGGTGCAGTTGGCGATGGAAAAGATTATCGTCTTTCAGCTGAATCACCTGGTGCGCGAGGCACGTCGATAGGCCTCGTCGAGGTGAGGGGGACAGGCACATTTTCCCGGGAACCACGTTGGGCAGCCAGCCAACAGGACGACGCACCTCTCTTGAATTCTCCGGGAAAATGAGCCAGTCCCCGGCCCGTGCGGTTACGCCGGCTGACCGAGCACCGCTAGCACGCTGTTGTGCGCCAAGTGCCATCGCCCCATTGGCCGCGTTTCGCTAATCTTCGCGGCCCGAAACCCGCTCTCGCGGGAAATCCGAAATTCGAATCTCGAAATTCGAAACAAGCACGTCACCCGCGTGTCTTCGTTTTAAACATTTGAGATTCGGATTTGTTTCGGAGTTTGAGATTCGAATTTCGTATCTGCCCAGGGAGGGGCTTATGCTGCGAAAGTTCGTCGGCTTTCTGCTGTTATTGGCGGCGGGCGGCTACTTTGCCTTCAACAATATCGACGGTCTCGACCAGCTCAAGCTGCGGCCCAAAGGCGGCGCGAGCACGGAAGCCGGACACGACGATGGCCCGCCGCCCGTCCATCGCAGCGAGAATGTGATCCGCGTCGGCTCGTTCAACATTCAGGTGTTCGGCGCGCACAAACTGGCCAAGCCCGGTGTGATGAAACTGCTGGCCGACGTCGTCCGACGCTTCGACATCGTCGCCATTCAAGAAATTCGCGCCAACACCAACGACATCCTGCCGCGGTTCGTCGACCTCATCAATTCGACGGGCCGGCACTACGACTTCGTCATCGGCCCGCGTCTGGGCCGTACCAGCAGCAAGGAACAGTACGCGTTCATCTTCGACACGGCCAGCATCGAAACCGACCGCGACTCGGCCTACTCGTTGGAAGATCCCGACGACCGCCTGCACCGCGAGCCACTCATCGGCTGGTTCCGCGTGCGTGGGCCAAAGTCGAACGAAGCGTTCACCTTCACGCTGGTCAACATTCATACCGATCCCGACGAAACAACAACCGAGCTCGATGCCCTGGGCGCCGCCTATCGAGCCATTCGCGACGACGGCCGCCAGGAAGACGATACGATCTTGCTCGGCGATCTGAACGTCAGCGACCGCAAGCTCGGCCGCCTGGGCGAAATCAGCGGCATCACGCCGGTGATCGCCGGTGTGCCCACCAACACACGCGGCGACAAACAGTACGACAACATCCTCTTCACGCTGCCTGCGACGCAAGAGTTCACCGGCCGCGGCGGCGTCTTCGATCTGATTCGCGAGTACAACCTCACAATCGACGAGGCCCAGCAAGTCTCCGACCACATGCCAATCTGGGCCGAATTCAGCATCTACGAAGGGGGCCAGGCCGGAAGATTCGCCGGCCGCCCGCGAGACGAGCGCTAATTCGTTCCCAGGCTCCGCCTGAGAACTCGCTGCCGCCAAGGCTCGGCCTCCCGTTGCAGGCCCGGAGGGCCCGCCGATTTCGTGGGCCCATCAGGGGCGAGCGAATCGCGGCGCTCTGCCACAAATCACCCGATTCGACCCTCCAGAGCTCAATCCGCGGGCCCAGGAGAACGGCCGGACGCCGATGAGCGGGCATTCGAATCTCGTCATTGGTAATTCCGCATTCCATCGCCATACCATCCTTACGAGGGGATCGAACACAATTCCAGGGGGGTGGTCAGAATGTGCTGGCAATCGGTCGCATACGATGCTAATGTACACGTAACGCTGACGGGTATCAGCAGAGCCTGATCGACTCAGGTATCCACAAGAGCCCGCGGGCGTCCCGGTGAATCGGGACGGTCGCGGGTTTTTTTATTCGCGTCACGCGCTAAGTATTCACTCCTGAACCATGAACATCGACAAGCTCCACTTCAGGCCGTACCGCATTGTCCGCGATCTGGTCGCCAACGGCGACCTGCTGTTGTTCCGCCGCCGCTCCTTGATTTCGATCGCCGGGCGCGGGGAGCATTCGCACGTCGCCAAGGCTGCCAGGTGGGACGGCGACCTGTTTTGTCTTGAGGTTCGCGAGTGGTACGGCGGCCGGGCGGTCACGCTTTCCAGCCAGGTGAGTCGGCATCCAGGTCGCATCGACGTCTTCGCCGCGAATGCCGGCGAGCGATGGGAAGACTACCACCGCGACGGGGCGCTGTTGATCATGCGCCGCCTGGCTGGCTGCGATTACGGCTACCGCAACGTGTTGGCCGCGTCGCTCCTGCATCTGCCGATCGCGCGACTCTTTGCCAAACCCATCACCGACGATGGTTCGCAAACCGCGCTGCCACCGTTTTGCAGCGAAGCGATTGCGCATGCCGAACGCACGGGGGGCGGAGTCGATCCCGTGCCACACCTGGCTGACCGTCTGACCGAACCGGCCGACCTCGCGCGGAGCCCGTTTTACCAATACAAATTCACGCTCATTTCATGAGAACCGCCATGATCACCGCGCTCATCACCGCCGCCGTCATCCTTGTTCAACCTTGCCCGGGGGGCGTTTGCCGGCCGCAGTTTGTCCCCCGTTCGCCACTCGTTGCCGAAACGCCGCATCCGTCGGTCGTGCGGATCAGGAACGACAATGGCCGCGAACGCACGATCGGCTCCGGCACCCTCGTGGCGAAGACCGACGAGCAGGGCCTTGTCGTCTCCTGCGGACACTTGTTCCGCGAGTACACCGGCCGCGTGACGGTTACGTTCGGTAATGGCGAATCATTTCCTGCCCGCGTGCTCGATGTCGATCACGCTTCGGACCTCTCGGCGCTTGCGGTTTCGCAGCCGAGCGCACCGGCCGCCCAGGTCGCACAAGAACCGCCGCGCAGCGGAGACCCGCTCGTCTCCTGCGGCTATGGCCCGCACGGCCAATTCGCGACCAATCGCGGTCGGGCGCTCGGCTACGTTTCGCTCAACGGCCGGGGTGCTCTTGGAGCCGGCGACGTGCTGGAGCTTTCCGGCGGCGCGCGCCAAGGCGATTCGGGCGGACCGATCTTGAACGGGGCGGGCGAACTTGCCGGCGTGCTGTTTGGCACCGACGGTCGGCGTGTGGAAGGCGTGCACTGCGGGCGTGTGCGGGAATTTTTGAAGCGTCTTCGAATTGGGGAGGGGGAGGCGTCTTGCGAGCCCAATCGAAGTCGACCGAGCGTCGCCGGCCGCCCGGCGGGAGCCTCAGGCACCCCATCCATTCTCGAACCCCGCCTGGCCGAACTTGAAGCCTCCCAGAAACAAATCCAAGCCCAGCTCGCCGCGACGCTCCAGAAATCCGGTGCGCCCTGCCCATGCGATCCCACGCTTCCCGATCGCATCGCGCGACTGGAAGCGTCGCGGCTGGATCCACCCACCGCCAAAGTTCCGCCGCGGGCGTCCGAGGATGCCGCGCGCTTTGGCGGTGGACCGAGCTGGGTTTTGGAAACATTTTTCCGCGGCAAGCTGACCGCCGTGCTCGTCGGCTTCGGCCTGCCCGGCGGAGTCGCGGCGATCGCCACGTGGCTCGTCATGCGCCGCGCCAAGAAGCGGCTGCGAGCGATTGTGATTCACGACCAATCGCCGCCGCCGCCGCAAGTCGTCGAGCGCCAGCGGCAGTTCGTCGAAGTGCAAGTGCCCACCAATCGGCTCGGCGCCATTGAATGGGCGATGGATGAATACGTCAAACGCAACCCCGGCGCCAGGCCGACCATTGAGACGATCGAAGCCTATGCGCAGCAGTTTCAAGCAGCCACGCGTCGTGGCTGACGAAAGCCCAGGGACCGCCGTCCCTGGGCTTTATCGGCGAGACATCGTTTTTATGTCTGTTCCCCCTTTCCTCAAGGAGACCACCCATGCCCAGCTTCAAGACCGATCAAGCCCTCTGGTACAACGTTGGCGTCTGGGGCGAACTGGGTTATGCCGTGCCGAACTTCGGCGATGACCCGACCACGCTCAACGACGGCGTGCATTACCTGACGAGCATCGTCGGCCGCAACCTCTCGGCCATCATGCACCATCCCGACGGCGACCTGCGCACGCCCCCCAGCATCAACACGTTGACCAGACTGCATAAACTGATCCTGCGCTCGCGCCAGATTCTCTCCGGACGCGACGTCGCTCCCGGCGAGCCCGACATGGAAAGCCTGCACACTACGCCGGCCGTGATGGTGCACCGGATCTTTCCGGTGCCGTACTTCAAGGTCCGCAACCATCATCTCAAGCAATACTGCGGCCTGGTGCTCAACGCCTTGGCCGAGATGATGCAGCATACCGAGAACCGCAAGCCGTACGAGATCAGCACGCGCTTTTCGGGCACGGTCGGCCAGTATTTCCACCGTGTTTATCGGCTGATGGCGACGGAACTGTTCGGCGTCGATCCGAAAAAAGCCAAAGCGCTGGACTTCACGCTCAGCGATGCCGACCTGCGGGCCTATGACCCGGGCCAATGGTTCACCAGCACCGAGATGATCGACACGGTGGGGCCGTTGAGCATGGTGCCGACCGAAGACGATCTGCTGGTGCTGACCGACGGCATCCCGGCGACGCAGCTTGTCGGCTTGTCCGCCTATCCCAGCGAAGCCGCGATCAACGCCGGCGTAATCGGCGGCAGCGCAAGCATTGCGACCAACACCGGCAGCAATACCGCGTTCGCCGCGCCACCGTCACCATGACGCACCACGCATGAGGAACCGCCATGAACGCAAACGAATTGCTAACGCTCGCCGGTCTCACGATCACGCTCATCGCCGGCCTGGGTACGTGGATGTTTAAGGTCCACGCCAAGCTGGCGGTGATCGCGAGCAAGCTGGTGGATGTGGCCGAAAAGCTGGAACACTTGTCCTACGATCGCCGCGAGTTGTGGAGCATCACGATGCGCCACGAAACGCGGTTAGAGCGCCACGAAGCAGAGTTGGAGCACCTGGCCGAACAGTTGCGATGCTAAGGCCGCAACCGCGCGTCGCGCTGAAGGTGCCAATGGACGATCAACGCACACACCCCGCGCGACCGACCGGCGCGGCTTTCAGGAGGAACCCCATGCAAATCCGTGATCGTATTCAAGAGCTGCGTCGCGTGCGGGCCGTCGACCTGCGACCGAACCCGCGCAACTGGCGGATGCATCCGCTCGCACAACAAGATGCGCTGCGCGGCGTATTGGCCGAAATCGGCTTTGCTGCGGCGCTGCTCGTGCGCGAACTCAAGGATGGATCGCTCGAAATTATCGACGGCCATCTGCGGGCCGAGACCGCGGCCGAAGCGCTCGTTCCGGTACTGGTGCTCGACGTGGACGAAGAGGAAGCCGGCAAGCTGCTGGCCACGTTCGATCCGCTTTCAGCGATGGCCGGGACGAACGCCGAGGCGCTGCATGGGTTGCTCGCGGACATGGAAGTAGACAGCGACGCGGTGCGGCGGTTGCTCGATGACTTGAGCGACGCGGGGCAGGCCCGGCTCGACACGAGCCTCGCACTCCCATGCGACGCCCGGGAACGAGAGATTCCCGAGTTGTTTCAAGTCGTGATCGAATGTCACAACGAGGCCCAGCAGCAGGCGTTGTTCGAACGCCTCACGCGCGAAGGATGCACGTGCAGGTTGCTGACTTTATAGGTGCGTCCAACGAAAGCCCAGGGACGGCCGTCCCTGGGCTTTAACCCGCTAACCATCTTTCTCACTTACGCATGCCACTCATCACCACCACCGTCGAATGTCCCGTGTACGATTCGTTCCGCGTGCGCCAAGTGGCGGGCCTGTTCGATGTGCCCGTCGCGGAGAAAGCCCGATCGCAGTTCTCCGTCGAAGTGCCGTCGCAGGAAGAAGATTGGCAGATCGGCCTGATTGTTGGCCCGTCGGGCAGCGGCAAGAGCACGATCGCACGGGGGGCTTTTGGCGACGCGCTGGTGACGCACTTCGAGTGGCCGCGCGACAAGGCCGTGGTCGATTGCTTCGGCGACCTGCCGATCAAGCAGATCACCGGCCTTTTGACAGCCGTCGGGTTCAGCTCTCCCCCCTCCTGGGTGAAGCCGTACGAAGTGCTCAGCGGCGGGGAAAAGTTTCGCTGCGATCTGGCTCGCTCGCTGGCGCTGGCAAGTGGCCAGTGCCGATTGCCACCATCACTGCCACTGGTGGCCTTCGACGAATTTACGAGTGTCGTCGACCGCAACGTGGCCCGCATCGGTTCGGCCGCGGTGGCCAAGGCGATTCGTCGCATGAACGCACAACGGCAAGACACGATCGCGGAGCCATCGCCCGAAAACATTGCGTACCACGTGCCGAATTCGGCGCTCAAGTTCGTGGCTGTTACCTGCCATTACGACGTCGCCGAATGGCTCGAGCCGGATTGGATCGTGGACATGGCAAGCGCCACCTGCACGCGGAGGCGTCTTCGGCGACCGGAAATCAACTTGCGCATCCACCGGGCGACTAGCGAGGCTTGGCGTGTGTTTGCGCGGCATCACTATCTGAGCGGCAAGTTGAACCCGTCCGCCCGCTGCTACCTGGCATGGTGGCGCGACGAACCGGTGACGTTCTGCGCGACGCTGCCCATTTGGGGACGCAGAAAGCATTATCGCATCAGCCGGATTGTGACGTTACCCGACTATCAGGGCATCGGCGTGGGTATGCGTGTGGCCGAGGCAGTCGCCGATCTGCATCGCGCCGACGGCTTGCGGTTCAACATCACGGCCAGTCATCCGGCGGTGATCGCGCACTGCCGCAGCTCGCCCAACTGGCGCACGGTAAACGTGCTCAAGACCGGATCCAATCAATCCGCCGGGCGAGCGGTGGTGTCGTTCGAGTATGCCAATCCGGCTCAGCGGCAGGCAGCGGGATAACCAAACCCAACGGAGGGTCAACCATGCAACGGTTCTTTGACGATTCCAAACGAAAGGTCGTGGTCGCCGTGCTGACGCTCGGCCTGAACCGCCGCGCCGCGGCGAATCGCGTGGGCTGTCACGTGGCGACCATTTACAACGAGGCGGAGCGCAACAAGAAATTCGCCGCGGACATCGCCCAAGCCGAGTCCGACTTCGAACTGCGACATACAGGACGGATTGAAAAGGCGTCGGAAGACATCAAGTATTGGCGGGCCTCCGCCTGGTCGCTGGAGCGCAAGTTTCCCGAGGAGTATGCGCAGCGTCGCCCGGGCACCGTGACGCCTAAGCATGCCGAGCGGATTCTCGCGCAGTTCGTGCAGATTCTTGCAAGGCATATCCCCGATGCCAAACTTCGGTCTCAAGTCGTGAATCGGCTCTGGAAGGCGATCGACGCATCGCTGGCTCCAGCGGAAAGAAAAGGAGGCAAACGTGTCAAGCCATGAAGTCGATGAAGAATTCCACGGCGACACCATCAACCAGTATGGCTGCGAGACCGTGCCGCTCAAACAATGGGGAAAGAATTTTGTGCGGCGCGCACGGCGCCTGAACCGCGCCAACGCCGCACACGGCAAGGGCCTGCTCGATTGGGCGCAGCATTATCTGCCCACGCACTTCCGCCTGACGCCTTCGCGGATGCATCGCTGGCTGGGCGAACAATTGGATCGTGCCGTCGAGCAGCGCGGTGTCAAGCTGAACCTGATCGGCCCACGCGGAAGCGCCAAATCAACCGTGGCCACGCTGGCTTTCGTGCTGCGATGCGCGGTGGAAAAGCAGGAAGCCTACATTTGGATTATTTCCGACACCAGCCATCAGGCCACCGCCCATCTGAACAACGTGCGCTGGGAGTTGTTCGAAAATCGTCGCCTGCGATCGGATTACCATGAATTGTTCCGCCAGCCTCCGGAAGCCCAAGGCAATATCATCCGGCTGCACGATGGCCCGACCATTGAAGCCTACGGATCGGGCCAGCACCTCCGCGGCAAGAGGCGGCGAGAGCATCGGCCCACACTGATCATCTGCGATGATTTGCAGAACGATGATCATATCCGCAGCTCGTGGCGACGCGACCGCAGCCGCGAGTGGTTTCAAGGCACGCTACTCAAGGCGGGTACCAAACGCACGAACATCGTCAACCTGGCGACGGCCCTGCATCGCGATGCGCTGGCGATGGAACTCGATCGCACGCCAGGCTGGATCTCGGCCATCTTCAAAGCCATCGAACGCTGGCCCACGAACATGACGCTCTGGCACGCTTGGGAGCAGATCTATTCGAATCTCGAAGATCCGGACAGGCTCGAAGCGGCCCGACGATTCTACCAAGATCACCAGGCGGCGATGACCGAAGGAGCCCGGTTGCTTTGGCCCGAGGAAGAGGACCTCTACACGCTGATGCGAATGCGCGCGGAAGGAGGCCGTGTGGCATTCGAACGCGAAAAGCAAGGCTCGCCGAGCAGTTGAAGGAGAGGGGGACTGGCACGTTTGCCCGGGAACCACGTTGGACAACCTCCTGACAGGACGACGCACCTCTCGCAATTTCGCCGGGAAAATGTGCCTGTCCCCGGCCCGTGAACGGTTACTGGACGGCCACCGGAACCAGGCGAATCTGCCGCACGTCGGCGACGGCGACTTTGGCTTTGTGAAGGCATTTGAGCACAAGCTCCTGCCTGCCCGCCGAGTTGATCTTCAGCGTGCCGGCCAACCGCGGCTGGAAATGCTGGAAGTGGCCAGTGGCCTCCACCTTGAATGAAACCTTCTCATCGCCGACCTGCACCGCCACCGCGCTGCCCCCCTCCCCGGCCCCGCAACCTTGCCAGACGATCACTTCATATTCGCCCGGCTTCTCAACTGCAATCTGCCACGACGCCCAATCTTTCTCGTTCACCCAACAGCCGAGTGTATTCTTCTGCGGTTGCGGCTCGAATTGCAGTTTCTCGCCGTGACAGACGGCGTCGCGCGCATGACAGGTGAAAGTTTCGTCCACGCCCGCAACGTCGGGACGCGATTCGCTTGCCAACATGGCTCGGCAGGACGACAACGACTGAATCGCGAATGAAGTGGCAATGATCGGATCATCCTCGCGCTGATCGACCAACGGATTCTGCCAGTTACCATCCTGCTGTTGCCGGTCCAGCAGGGATTTGGCCAAGGCTTGGCTCCACGTGTCGCCGGCGCTTTCATCAGGAAGGATACGCGGGGCAACCGTGACCGCCTCGAGTTGCCCAAACGCCTGCGCGAAGGCGGCGGCCCAGTAGAAATAGAGGGCGTTTTGCGCGGCTTTCCGATCCGCCGCATACGTGCCGGGATGGGCGGATGCGGAGAATCGCGTTGCCAGCCAATCGCGTGCGCCGTTTGCCATCTCGCCGTGCGGGACTCCGCAGGCCAGCAAAGATCTCAAGGCGTCGGCCGTGGCGCTGCCGTACGAAAGGAAGCGGCTGGCGTCGTTGGGGTCAACGCCAGCCTTGTTGCGCACCCCGTCGGCGCTGATAAAGAAGAATCCGCCGTCCTCATTCCGCAGACGTTCGACGAATCGCAGGGCCTTGTCAAGAGTTGCATCCTCGCCGGATACTCCCCCCAGTTGCAACGCCACAAGCGCCAAGGCAGTTGCCGACATATTGGGTTGATCGAGTGGCCCAAGCACCTGCCCGTCGGCCGGCCTTCTCGCCGCCGCATGGCCGTAAGTCCAACCGCCATACTCGACGTCGTCGGGCTTCCAACCGCTGGCTTCGGTGAGTTGCAGGTCGCGCAGGGCTTGCAGCCACTTGGATCGAATGGCGCCGTCTTCGGCACGACGGTTCTGGTGCAGGGCGATTGTCGTGTACGCGGCCGTGTAGGCCGGGTAGGCGATTGACTTGAGACCGGCGGGATTTTCGAACGTGCGTCTCGAAAGCTCGGACAAATACTGCATGCCACGCGCGCACGGTTCGCTTGTGGCGTCGTCCACGGGCAGCGGCAACAGCGCGGTCATCACCAGAGGCGTCAGGGCATCGCCTGCCTTGAAGGGGGCGTAAACGCCGGATCGCCAGGCGCCGTCGGGGGATTGCTTCGAAGCCAGGAATTTCACGGCGCGGGCAATCGCCGTGTCGATCTTGGCGACGAGCTCCCGATCAGTTTCGGCACGGGCGGAGTCGGTTGATACGCAAATGATGCAGACCGTGAATACGAAAAGTCGATGTCGCATGTCCGGCAACCCCGATAGGGGCGATTGAAGGCAGCCACGGGCGCTAGCGCGTGGGAACGAATCGCAGTCAAGCCAAGAGTCCCGCAGGGACGATTGAGGGGCGCTCCTTCAATCGCGCCTCCGGGGCTCAAACATTCTTCGCACATCGTATACACGGGGTGGCACCCGCGGCTACCACCGGTCGCCGCTGCGGGGCTTTTTTCGATGGCTGCGCTATCGCAATGCCACGATTGCACGCCCACTCGCACTCCCCTGGCAATTGGACCGCCAGCGTGACATTATTTGGAACTCGGGTTTTCGACAACTGGCGAGGGAGCGCGGTCGGCCATCAGTGTCAGCAAGGCGGCGCTGGTGCAGAATGTGCGGCCGGTGATGCAGTGGTGGCCGCTCCAGCTGCCGTCGCCATTTTGCACATTGCCAATCACGTCCGAGATGGATTTGTTCCAGCGCTCCCACTCTTGGCCCCCCAGGGCGCACAGGTTTTCGCTGATGTTCATGTGGCTCAGGAATTCTTCGCCGCCGTTGTTGCCGAAACCGGCGATGAACTGCTTGTCATCAAGTCGCTTGATCAGCCCATCGGTCGCTTGCTTTTGCGTTTCGGCGACGCGATCGAACTCTCGGAGCTGCTCGCTGGCTTGGGCTTTTTCTTCCTTGCTGGACGTTTCGCTTGTGAGCACCCGCGCGGCGCGCTTGCGATCTTTGTCTTGCGAGATCTTCAGATCGGCCACGCGACTGGCGTTGGCCGACAAACTGTAGAGTTGCACACCCGCGTCGGCGCCGCCGCTGGCAAGTCCGCCGCGGCCTGCGAAGCCCGACCCGCGGCCTGCGGATTCGGCGATGCTCTCCCCGTCCTTAATGACCTTCGGCTTCTCAACCGGCTTGGCAGACTCTTCGCCGGAGGGCGAAGAACCGTCGGCCACGGGGACCGCCACAGCACCGGCCGCGGCCAACTGACCTTCGGCCTGCGCGAAATCTCGCTTGAGCACTTCCGCTCGCACTGAAACGCCGTTTTGCACCGCGCGGTTGAGTGCTTTGCTGGCCAGACCTTGCGAGAGGACCGACGCCCAGCCACCGTTGCCCGCAAACGTGCCGTCTTCCTTTTGATTCGATTCGATCTTGGCGATCACTTTTCTGCAGGCGGCGTCAATGCGGCTGCCGCCTTTGTCGGCCGGCACCTTGCCTTTGAGTTCCGAAAGCACAAGCGCGGCCAGAAACGTGTCGACATACTGGCCGATCTTGCTTTGCAACTGCGTATCGCGAACATCGGTGACCCAAATCGACTGCCGGTCGGCCCTTTCCACATTCGTGCAGATGTAATCGATGCCCTTGGTGACGTGCGCGGCATACTCGCCGGCGGCGGGCAGACTGCCCGAACGCACCAGCGAGAGCACGGCCACGCAGGTGTTGCCCACATCGCTGGGGTCTTTCACGTCGGCCCCCTCGACGCGACCACCTTGCGACGCGGTGCGCCAGCCGCCCCCTTGGCCCCAACCGCCGTCGGTGTTTTGCTGGCCGGCAAGATAAGCAAGTCCCTTTTGGGTGAAGTCTGCCAGCGGCGCCGGCGCCGCACGTTGGACCGGCTGTTGGCTGGCTTGTTGATCGCGAGCGGGTTTTTCGGACTGTTCTTCCGCGTGCGAAACCATCCATGGAACTGCGGCTAAGCCGCAAGCGGCAATCACGGCCGTCCATAACATCGAGCGCCTGACCATACGACACCTCCCTCTCTCTGGAATTGAGACATGAAACCGCCACGTGACGGTAGCTGGATTCGCCAGACTTCAGCGGCCTCGATCACCGAGTCGGAACCCTTGGCACCCTCAGTTATGGCGAACTGCCTATGAAGTTAGTCGCGCCGACCCGGGTGAAAAGTTCCCCGACCCTGGTTTCTCGTTAGCAACGATGGGTGTTCTGAGGGGTAACGAGGACGGCTGTCCCGGCTACCCGTCGGACGCTAGCGGACATCCAGGCACACCAGATCGCCTGCGGAATTGCGGCAGTAGATGCGGCCGCGCGAGAGCACCGGCACGGTCCAGCAGCGGCCTTCGATGACTTGGGCTTTGGCGATGGGCTCAAAGCCATCGGCCGACGCCGACGCAACGACCATTTCACCTTCATCGCTTAGCACGATCAGCTTGCCGCCGGCCATCATCAGCGTGCCACACCCCAGGCCGCGGTGCTTCCATTTTTCCTCGCCTGTGCCGAAGTCAAGGCATTTCAGGAACACGCTGGAAGGATTATGACTATTGCCGTCAAAGCCGTACAAATTTCCCTGCCACAGAATGCAGGCGGCCATGTGATTGCGCATGTTTTTGTTTTCATAACGCTGCGCGAGCTTACCGTTCTTCAGATCGTAGAGTGCGCAGCCGCGGTTGTAGCCGGTCGAAATAAAGATGGCGCCTTCGTGAATGATCGGCGTGCAGGCGCTCGTGGCGTAGTCGGTCTCCCAGGAAGTCTGATCGACGATGCTGCCGTCGGCCGCTTTGGCGACAACCAGCGCGTCGTTGCTCAGATAGGCGATCAGCGTTTCCCCCTCGTGCTGGAACGGCGCCGGCGTACCGTAACCGGGTCGTTGCAAAGCGGTCTTCCAAATCACATCGCCCGTCATTTTGTGGAAGGCCGCCAGACAACCGGCATCGACGATCAGTTGGTCGCCCAAGACGACCGCCGAGCCCGAGAAGCCCCATTCAGGCATCTTCACCTCAAACAGCGGCTGGAATTCCCGCTGCCACTTGATATCGCCGGTGTTGGCGTCGAAGCAAAGCAAATGCCCTTCCTTGCTGACGGTGTAAAGCCGGTCGCCATCGAGCGTGGGGGTGGCGCCGGGCCCGCCTTCGTGCAGATTATCGACGAGCTTACATGGGTAAGAATACTTCCACAGCGCTTCACCGGTCTCCGCGTCAAAGCAGTGCACGGAATCATCGCCGCTTGTATGACCCAGCGTGTAGAGCTTGTCGCGAACGACGGCAACCGAACTAAAGCCCGTGCCAACGTTGGCTTTCCACAACTGCTTGGGACCATCGGCCGGCCAGTCGGTGCTCCAATGGATTTCGTGCGAGATGCCGTTGCGATCTGCCCCACGCCAGCACGGCCAGTCATGTATCGCCAGTTGGGAGGTGGCGGGGTTTCCGGTCTGCTTTGTGACTGGTTTCTCCGCACACGCCAAACTTGCCGCAAGACAGACAATCACCAGAAGGGGCCTCAAGCCGAACCATCGCTGTCGCATCGCGTCACCTATTTCGAGATTGCCCGTATCGTGGAGGTTGAGCCCGTGAAGGCGGCCTGGTACTCAGTGTCGAGTGAATTATATCGGACGGGCTCTCGCCGTAACAAACTTTTGTTCATCGAGCTGCACCTCGCCGTCCCAGCGATAGGCCGTCAAGAATCCGCCGCTGGCCACGCTGTAGTCGAGACAGACCACGTTCGGAGCGAGCAATCCCGGTCGCTCGGCCCACAGCCAGTAGTGGCCGATAAAGACCGGCCTGGCGTCACGCGGGTAGGGCCGGGCTGCAGCGATCACTTCAGGCAGAAGCGCACTGTCACAGGCAATCTCGTCCGACCGAAAGCCATAGGTGCGATACGTGTGTCCTTCGGATGGCGCATACCAGCGCGTGCGGATCTTGCGGCGTTCATGCCCTTCCTTATCATGAAAAGACACCCCCTCGGGCAGCGCTGCTTCCGGGCCTTTGAGCACGGTTTCCATGTCCCGGAACAGTCGTTGTCGGTCGTCGTAGGCCGCTTGCAAAAACGACGTGGTAATGCCGCCGTGCTCGGTAAGTGAACGAGCGATCGACGCCATGGCCGGCTCGTTCCAACAGGCATGCACCGCGCGCAAGCCGGGCAAATCGAGCCAGAGCGGCAACGTGCGAAACCAGTCCAGGAATTCTTTCAGATCATCGCTCGGCACCTGGTCCAACGTCTGCTGATGCTGACGAACGTTCTTGGGCGTGTGCGACCGCAGATATTCTCCGGGCCGGTCTGGCAACTCGGTATGAAACGCCAGGGCGTTAAGTTCATGATTGCCCAACACCGCCAGCGCGCTACCGGCATCGACCATTGCCCGTACGATCTTGAGCACTTGTCGAATTTTCGGCCCGCGATCGACGAAGTCTCCGACAAAGATGGCGCGGCGGCTGGGATGAGAATAACTTCCCTTCGTTTGGCAGTACCCTAGTTCGTCGAGCAACCGCACGAGTTCTTCGGCATGCCCATGAATATCACCAATCAGGTCGTACATGTTGCAGTACCCCCGGCAGGACTCGAACCTGCAACATTCTGCTTAGAAGGCAGATGCTCTATCCGATTGAGCTACGGGAGCGGTTTTTTACGAAACGGCGGAAGAAGCATTGAACGATAAAGGCCAGGTTCGAGCGGGCCCACCCGAAATCATAGCACCTGGCTTGCGGCAATCACACTTCGATCGACCATTCGGAGGTTTGGTACTTGTCGGTCAGCAATTGCTGGACACGCGATTGGGGCCAGTCGGTTCGCAGTGCGCTGGCTTGCCAGGCGGCAATAAGAACCTTTCGCAAGGCTTGGACGGGGATGGGTAGATTGGCAATAAAGTCGTTGTGGTCACGGCCGGCACGGTACGCCGGTTGCCGCGGAGCAATGGCGAGGCAATGACCTGCCAGGTCAAGCGAGAAATCATAAAGCAGCGTTCCGTGATAAAGAATGTAACGACGCCTGACCCGCAGACTGTTTCCGGAGAATTTTTTGGGCGGCGCGTGTGCGAGAGGCCAATCCCTCACCCCTGGCCCCTCTCCCATCAAGGGAGGGGGGAGATTGTTCGTGCTGAACGCAAGATCGCTCGTCCCTTGCCGGTGAATTCCGGGTGTGAGTTGATTGAGCGATGCTGCCATTGTTTCGAGGACGAATCGATGTGTCTCGTCGAGCGAACGGAGCTTAGGACGCAATTCGAGACTGAGCACAAGCGCATACATCAGACAGCCCGGTCCGGTGACGATCGCTGCGCCGCCGCTGCTTCGGCGGAGGACCGGAATGTTCCGCTCGTGGCAGAAATCGAGACGCACTTCGGCCTCGGGCTTCGAGCTGCGGCCAACCACCACCAGCGGCGCGTTGGATTCCCAAAGGCGCAATGTTTCGCGCATGTCGCCGGCCTCGGCCTGGTCGAGCAGCGCTTCGTCGAGCGCCAGGTTGGCGGCGGGAGAGTCGAGCGTGAGGTCGAGGAGATGCATCGATTTCCATCCGAAACGTCGTTGCCAGTTGGTTGACGCCACAACGGCGAATTCTACACTTAAGGCTATGCCCCGCGCCGCACCTGACCCACCCGATGCCGATCGCCCCCCCCGCGACGTCGTTTCTGCCAGCGATGCCTTGCCGCCGGTGGAGGCGCCGAGTGCCGGCTTTATCGTGCAACTGTTCGTGATTCCCGGCGTGATCGTTTTGATTGTCGTGCTGGTCTGGCTGTTGTTCAACTGGCTGGCGCAGATGGGCAACGATCCGCAGTCGTATGTCGATGCCATCAAGCGGAACAATGCAGCGCGCTGGCAAGCGGCGGTCAACCTGGCCAATGCGCTCAACAACGAGCAGGGTCCGGGATTTAAGGAGCTGCGACAAAACCGCGAGGTAGTCAAGGAATTGGCCGCTGTGCTGGATGGTGAACTCGCCGCTGGCAGCATGGAAGAAAAGCCGGTGACCTTCAGGATATTCCTCTGCCGGGCGCTCGGATCGTTCGAGGTGGCCGACGGCTTGCCGGCGTTGCTCAAGGCCGCGAGCACCGATCGCGATCCCCAGGAAACGGTCGTGCGACGGTCGGCGCTGGAGTCGATTGCACTTTTGGCCGATAACGTTCGCGCGGCCGATTCCAAGCAGCCGCTCTCGGCGCCTGCGTTAGAATCGACGTTGCTGGCCGCGGCGACGGACGCCGATCCGCTGGTGCGTTCTTCGGCTGCCTATGTCCTGGGTGTGATCGGCGGCGAGCCGCTGCTGGCGCAGTTGCAGCGGATGGCGGACGATGGCTACGCCGACGTGCGGTACAACGCGGCCACCGGGCTCGCGCGTCATGGCGATCCAGCGGCCATGGCAATGCTTGTGGAAATGCTCGATCCCGAGGAACAGGCTGGCGTGAAGATCGAGGAGGAGCAATCGCGGGTGTTCAAGCGTGCGCTGATCGAGTTCAACGCGCTACGCGCCATCGGCACGTTGCTTCAAAGCAATTCACGGCTGGATGGCAAGCAGTTTGTGCCGGCCATCGAAAAGCTGCTTAAGTCGTCGCCGCCGAATAATGTGAGCAGCGAAGCTGAAAATCTCCTGCGAACAATCCGGCAACGATCGATGAGGGACCAGCAGTCGTGTCGTGCCGTGGGGTCGGAATTCATGGTTTCATCCATGCTTCGCAGCGCGAGGCAGGAATGAATCCCGACTCCCAGCCCCGTCGTCTCGCAGATCCGCATCGCACAACCAGGAAGCCGTCATGTCCGCGATGCAGTTTATCTGCCCCTTCTGTACGGGCTTGTTCGAGGTGGAAGCGGGCTTAATCGGGCACCACGTAACCTGCCCCACCTGCGGGGGCATAGTTTTGGTGGCGGGCGCAAGTCTGCCGCCGGATATCCCCCCACCCCCACCGCCGCCGCCGGGGCCGGGGCTGGTGCTGTCCCCCGCCATACCTTCGCCGCCGGGAGCATTCCTGCCGCCCGTCTTGGTTTCCCAGGGCGCTCCGCAGCTCGGGGTGGACATGATGCCTCCCTTGCCACCGTCAGGATTTGCTCCGCCCCCTCCGCCAGGGCTGCCACCGATTCCACCGACGACGGATTTTTCCCCGCCGTCGATTGACGATCGCCTGCCTCCGCCGGTCGAACTTCCCGCGCCGGTGCCTCAACCACCGACCGCGCCGACGCCACCCGCCGCGCCGCGACCCGTTCCATCGTCAATCGTTTCACAGCCGGCGACGACGGAACCACAACCCCGCTCCACTCCCGGCGAGACGCAAAAGTCGGGCAAGGACGCGATGCAGGTCGACTTGGGCGATGGCGTGGCACGACCGGCGCCGGTCAAGCGTTATCGGACTCCCGAAGAACGTGCAAACCGACGCATTTTTCGCAATCTGTTGTGGGGCTTTTTGAGCCTGATCGTGCTGGTGATCATGGCGGTGATTCTGATCCGCAATCAGTGAGAATAACTTCCATCGGCAGCCGCGGACGAGCCGGCCCGCGGCTAGCTGCTCGCTGCCAACTGCTTGCCGATGCGATAGACTTCTTCCGCGTCGAGCACCTGATCGTTGGATTCAAAAAGTTGGCGGATCGCGGCTTTGTGAATCTTCATTTTGTCACCGCCCACGCCGATGGCGCCGTAGAAAATCACCCCCTCGCGTTCGATGGCCTTATCGGTGGCTTCTCCACCGCCGATGCCCAGGGGGGGCACCGCGTTCAGGTCGATGGCCACTTTCAGCGCGCGAGCGGCCAATCGAGCGTCGGCCGCGAGCAATTCCACCCCTGGCGTGCCCGCCGCAATCACGAATTGCACGCCGTCGAGAGCCGCTGCCGTGGCGTTGGGACTGGCGGTCTCGACCGCCCTGACGCGTGCCCTGGGCACTCGTTTGCAAACGGAATCGCAGGTGGCCTCAGCGCGCGCAAGCGTACGCGAGCCAACCCGAACTTGAACTCCCTCCGCCGCCAACAACCGGACCACGCGCGAGCCCACCGGGCCCGTACCCGCCAACACCAGTGCTTCGGCGTCCGGCAGCAACACGTGCCTGGCGGCAGCCAACACGGCGGCGGAGGCGGTGGTGTTCGCGCCGTTGGAGTCGAGCATGATCGAGATGCGCAGGGGACCGAACATCGTGTTCTTGACCGCGGCCAGCAACGTCTCGCCCGCGGACACATCGGAACCACCGATGAAGATCGCGGACGACTTCAGGTCATCGAGGCCGCGAGTGAAGATTGCTCCGAAGACAAGATCGCGCACGCCCACCGGATCGACATTACCATGGCGAAAGAGGTGGTCCACGCCCGCATCGACCGCCACCACGCCATCGAAGACGCTCGGCTGCTCATCGGTATCGAGCTGCACGAGAATTTTTGGCTTGCTCATTCCAGTGCGCATGCGAAACCGCAAGCAGCGGTTCACGTCCACTTGCGGTTTGGCGATTTTTTGAGGTGGGAGTTAGAACCCGCGGAACGGATGGGCAGCGCTTTCCTTGCCGGCGATCATTTCGGCGGCAGTCGGCTTCCCCGCCATCGCGCTTTTGATCGCTTCTTTCGTGGCCTCGTAGTTGAACTTGTAGATCTTCTTGTCGTCGGCGGCCTCCCAGTGAATGAACACTCCGCAAACGATGACCAGGTTTTCCGCGTCAGCCGCTTTGATGACGCCCGCCTCGACCGAATCGGCCACCGCCTTGGCGACCGCCGCCTGAGCCGGACCAAACATTTGCACGGCCTGCTTGGCCCCCTTGATGGTGACCTTGGTGACCATGACCGTCGCAGGCTTGGCCAGCAAATTCGGCGTCAGTACGGCCAGCAGGTTGCTATGACCTTCACTCTGCCGCGCCAATGCATTCGCAAACGCATGGCCGACGGGACCGTCTTTGCTGCCGATCAACAGATCGATATGGGCGATCTCGTTGCCTTCGCCGACCAGGGCTTCTCCGATGAACATCGACATCGCGGTACTCCCAAACAAATGGAATGGTAGGTGGAACGGCCAAGAAAACCGGGCCGCGTGGAACTCCAAACAATACCAGAGGCCGGGGGCTTTGCAAGTGTCAAGAAGTTTTTTATGGAAGATGTCGGATTCAATCCTGCCGCCCCCTTGCAGGATTCGGCGGAAAGGTTATGGTGTCAAAACCTACCGGAAAAGCTCTCGCAGCTTTCCCAACCTACCCCACGACCGTGACAAGGAGGAGTATTCCATGACAACCTCGATGCTGACACTCTGCGCTGGCTTGGCTCTGATGGCTAACCCGCGAGCGGCCTCCGAGAGTCCGGCGGCCGCGCCAGCCGCGACACCGCAAGCCCAGCAGCCAACAACGAATCCGACGGTCGCCAGGCCGGTTTCATTCGCATACTTCCCGCTCGAACTGGAAGTGGCGGCCAAGACGAATGCGGAGCGCGCACGGCACGGCCTG
The DNA here is from genome assembly GCA_005773095.1 of Planctomycetaceae bacterium. Lineage (GTDB taxonomy): Bacteria > Planctomycetota > Planctomycetia > Pirellulales > PALSA-1355 > SXHT01. The sequence goes on along the minus strand of SXHT01000187.1, from coordinate 4,983 downwards.
CCATCGCTTGAGCTTTCCCCCAACCTGGTGCAGACCTCGCGCAATCACGCCTGGTGGATGACCCGCAACAACAACCTCCAACACGGCAGCTATCCCGTGGCCGAGAACATCGCGATGGGCCAGAACTCGAGCCAGGAGGTCGTTCGCGATTGGATGAACAGCTCGGGCCATCGGGCCAACATTTTGAACCGTCGCCATCGACGAATTGGCGTCGCCGCGTACACTACGCGAGGCGGCACAGTGTATTGGTGCCAACAGTTCTTGCCGTAGCAGAACAAAAGGGGGCGGGAGTCTTTCTCGCGTTGGAGAACCGCCTTGAGGCGGTGACGCAAGCGCGGCCTCAAGGCGGAACTCCAGCGAACACGACTCTCAGCAAAGATGAACGTGTTCGTGAAGCCGACTTCGGACGCCATGAATGCAATCACCCTCGTCGGTGCCAGCGTGCGTGCCGCGGCGCAATCCGCCCGGCGCGCTTTTTTTATGCCCGTGGCTGCAGATCTGTACGCCGATGTCGATCTGTGCGAAACATGCCCTGCGACCCGCGTCGAGGATTATCCGCGCGGCCTGGAAGGAGTTCTGCGCGGCCCCCAAGCGGGCGGCTGGATGTACACGGGCGCACTAGAGAACTATCCGGACCTGATCGATCACTGGTCGGCAATCCGTCCGCTCTACGGCAATTGCGGCGAGGTGCTCCGCCGCGTGCGCGATCCGCTGCAAGTGGCTCAGTGCTTGCGCCGCGCTGGCATCTGTTGTCCCAACGTCGCGGCGACCAGCGCCGATTTGCCCCGCGACGGCTCCTGGCTGCGCAAGCCATTACGATCGGCCGGCGGTGTCTGCATCGAACGCCTGACAAACGCCGCGGCCGATAGGGTCCAGCAGCCGGTCTACTTTCAAAGCCATGTGGAAGGTGGGCCTTGCTCCGCCGTTTATGTCGCGGCGCGAGGCGAGGCTGTGCTGCTGGGCGTTACGCGGCAGTTGCTGAAAGAGAACTCCTTTCGTTACCGCGGCTCGATTGGTCCAATGCCGCTCGATTCGCCGCGAGAAGAACAATTCGCCGCGATTGGCAACGCGCTTGCCGCCGAGTTCGCAGTGGTCGGCCTGTTCGGCGTCGACGCGGTGATCAACACGCACGAAGTTTGGCCCGTCGAAGTCAATCCGCGCTACACCGCGAGTGTGGAAGTGCTTGAACGATCATTGAACTTGCCGGCGCTCGCGCTGCATGTCGCCGCCTGTCGCGAGGGCTCATTGCCCAGGCAATTGCCTTCCAGGGGGACGCCCTGCGTCGGCAAAGCGATGGGGTTCGCGGAGGAGAATCTCACGGTCGAAGTTGATTTGCGGGAAGTGCTCGATGGCGTCGCCGATGTCCCGACCGTCGGCGCGCAAATCCGCAGGCAGGCACCGGTGGCCACCGTTTTGCGAACGGGACGCGACGAGGCGGAGGTTGAGCATGCGTTGAGCATCGCACTTGAACAGCTTCGCCTAAACTTAACGCATCGAAGAGACGCCGGCCCTCGCGGCGACATTGCTCGCATCAGAGTTCCCGGCTCCGCGATCCAGGTTCCACGCTCCGACACAGGTTACACGGTCTGAAATTCCCGCCGATGCCGCAGACGATGCCGCGCGGTCGCTGACCTCGCGCTGTCAAGATGCGTCATCCCCCCCTCCCAACGGTCCGCGATCTGCGCGCCACGCTCCGAGATCTCCCTGCTTCACGCCTCGTCAGCTTCCTCCGGTTTCCAGCGCCGCCCGGCAAGTTTTGGTTCGAACAGGGGATTTCCCGCCAGTTTTGCGATCGCTATGAGGAACCGCCTGGTTAGCTCTTGCTGCACTTCTCGCTCGTCGGCGCGATCGTAGTACTCGGAGATGTCGATCGGTTCACCGACGACCACGCGGGTCCTGGCGGGCATCAGAAAACTGCCGAGAGCCGTACCGTTGTAGGGGGATCCAGAAACATAGCACGGCACCACCGGCACGCGCGCCCGGAGGGCAACCCAGGCCGCGCCGGGCCGCCCCGGCAAAAGCACATTTTCGTCGGGCCGGGTATTGATTCGGCCCTCGGGAAACATGCCCACCGGCTCGCCACGTTCAAGCACACGAATCGCCTGCTTGAGGGCTGCGGTGTCCACGCCGCCGCGATTCACGCGGATCGCCCCCAATATCCGGAAGGCCCACGCCATCATCGGATGCTCGACATACTCGCGGGCCACCATCCAATGCACGCAGCAATTGGCCGCGCGCTGGATCAACAGCGGGTCGATGCCGCTAATGTGGTTTGAAACGATCACGGCTGGCCTTCCCGGCCTGACCGGCAACATGCCTGTGACCCGCACACGCCAGAGGAGACTGGTAATGAGCCGGTTGAGCAAGTACAGGAGGGCTTGTGGAAGCGTGTAGCAGGTCCGCCACCAGGCAACCAACGCCCACAATGCCAGCCCAACCGCGATGATCGCCGCCAACCTGCCAATAACTGTCCAGTGCACCTCGGGCATGCGAGGATTCTAGAAGGGGAAGCGCACCAAGTACAGAAAGTTGCCCAAGGGATGCCTGAAGGGCTCAGCCGGCCAGCTTCGTGATGCGGTTGATTGGGATAATCACTTCGGAGGGGGTCGGGCGGTGGCGGAACTGCATCATGTAAGCGTCTTCCGTGGTGTCTTCGTAGAAGTCGCGCAGCACGCTCACGGCCCGAAAGCCGGATCGTCGGAAGAACAATTGGGCCGCGAGGTTCGTCTCGCGCACTTCGAGCATGATGCGTGTGCGGCGCTGGCTCGATAGTTTTCCGATCAGCTTGCTCGTCATCTGCTGACCCACGCCACGACGGCGATATCGGTTCGCGACGGCGAAATTGAGAATGTGCAGCCGTGTCTTGTGCAGTTCGTAGATCATAAAGCCCGCCACATGGTCGTCGTGCTCGGCGACCATTCCAATGCAGTTGCGTTGGCGGAGGCAACGAATGAAGTCGTCTTCGCTCCAAGGAAACTCAAAACTCTCGTGTTCAATGTCCAGAACCTCGGACATGTCGCGGCGGATCATCCAGCGAATGTGGACCCGCAATTGATGCTTGGCATCGGTATTCATGGCGGCCTCCTTCCCTGTCGGCCAGACAGATACGGGACGTGCGCTCTGGTCACCTTAGGCCATCTGCAGCAGCGACTTCCAGCGCGGGTGGTAGAGTATCAAAACCAGCGAACGGTGCCAAGGTGAGCTGCGTCATCACACCACCGCGCTAGCAGGCCTCGGTCGCTATTAGATCGGAGCCGAAAGACACTGTCTGACGGCGCCCGCCCTGCTGTCTCCCCTTTATCGAGACCGCAATGGGTTCACGCGCCATCCACGTTCCGGTTCCGGCTGGACGGCCACGGGTTCCTGCCACTTTGTGGGCACGACTACGTCATCCGCGACGATCTGGTTGGGCGCCGAGCTGTTTCGTAGAGGATTTCGCGACCGTGCTGAAGTGGGCGATTTGCCCGCCGCTGGCACCCCCGGCATTGGCCTGGGATCACTTGTCGCCGCACGCGATAATCTTGACTTCGGCAGATTGCCGTTCCGCTGGGCCGAAGGCAAGCGAGCGGGCACGCTGCGCATCGCCGGTTGGTTGGGTGATGCGCCGTCCGGGCCAGAGTCGATTCCGCTGCGTTTCGTGCCACTGGGAGGCGCGGGCGCCTCATCGTTGAACAACGGTTCGTCCTTGAACGGATCGTCCTCGAATGGCTTGCCCGATTCAGGCGCCCGTTCTGGTGTTGGTTCAGGATTAGGTTTCGGCGTCGAACCGGGCAAGAGCTCGGAGTCGGGCTCAGCCGGCGGCCCTGGCGCCGGTTCGGGCTGTTTCGGCTCGTCGTCCGGGAGGAGCTCGTCCATGACGTCCTCGCCCGGCGGTGTAAGGATATCGGGCCGCTGGTCTGCCTCGGGTGTCAGCGGAGGCGGACTGCCATCGCCGCCGGGAGGCGTTGGTGCAGAGTCGAGGCTGGACGGGTCGTAAGGAGGCAGCAGGTCCGTCGGCGATATGCGCGGGCCGGTTTCCGCGGAATCCGGAGGCGCGGACAGATCACTGCTGGGAAGACTCGATTCGTAGTCGGCATCGGACACGCCGGGCCATCGGGACCACTTCGTCGGGTAGTGTCCATAGGTGCTTCGCCGCGGAGTGCAGGTGCCGTCGGGTGAGTACGGGCAGCGCCAATCATAGAACTCGTCGTGCGCTGCCTGAGCCGCGCTGGCAGCCAGGCAGAACAAGCAGACAATCATTTTACCACGCATCATTGAGACCATCGCGTTCACGTTGCCTCCAAAACTCATCAGACTACGCACGTTTTATGTGCCAACACGCTAAAAGCCGGCGCCTTGCCGTCCCAACGGGAAATTATTCATATTCTGAATCGTCTGTGCTCCCAGCAGCGAGAAGCCAAAGATGCGCTCGAACGGTGCCGTCACCTTAGTGATGAACGAGTCGACAAGAATAAACTTGTCTTCCGCGATAAACACACGGTCGCCCGGCAGAAGTTGGTAATTGGTGCCGCTGGCCGCGCCGGCGGTGATTTCGTGATAATTCACCGGCAACACCTGATCGCAGCCATTGCCCCCCGGTGCGGGTCGGGCGATCCAGATCTTTTTGCTCGCCAGTCGACTGAGGCCATTGACTTGCGAGATCGCGTCGAGCACCGTTTCTTTGCCGGTGATCGGCACACGCGTGACGCCGTCGCCAAGACCCGCTCCCTGCGAGATGATGTAGTACACCTTGCTTTGGTAGGAAAACACGGTAACGGCGACGACCGGCTCTTGAAGGTCTTTGGCCAGGCACTGTTCGATGGCATCCTTGACTTCGGCGACAGTCTTACCCGCCACGTACACGCTGCCGTACGAACCCAGGTTGATCGTGCCATCGAGGCTGATCAAGTGTTCGCCTGCCACCTGTTGTTGTCCCGATGTCTGGGCAAGCACGACCGAAACTTCCGGCTCACTGAGGATGCGTCGCAAGAAACGGTCGATCGT
>SXHT01000186.1 GCA_005773095.1 Planctomycetaceae bacterium | reverse complement strand
GCGCTCATTGCAGGCACTGCCGACTTTGGCCCGATGAGTCGCAACATGAAGAAAAAAGAGATCGACGAATTCGAGTCCAAGTTCGCTTATAAGCCGACGGAGTTGCCGGCCGCGATCGATATGCTGGCGGTGTTCGTGCATCGTGATAATCCTATTGAGAGTCTCACGCTTCCGCAGGTCGATGCGATTTACTCAAGCTCGCGGAAATTGGGTTTTCCCACCGACATCAAGAAGTGGGGTGATCTGGGCGTGAAGGGAGAATGGGCATCGAAGCCAATTAGTCTGTATGGGCGTAACGCGGCTTCGGGGACCTACGGTTTCTTTAAAGAGCATGTGCTGGGCAACGGTGACTTCAAGAAATCGGTGAAGGAACAGCCGGGAAGTTCCGCGGTCGTCCAGGGTGTCGCGACCGACAAGTTCGCGATCGGCTACAGCGGGATTGGTTACAGCACGGCGGATGTCCGTGCCGTACCATTGGCCAAGGACAGCAAGGGCAAGGTCTTCGCCGCGGAGGCGGACTACGCCTACTCCGGCGACTATCCGCTGGCGCGTTTCTTGAACATCACCTTGAACTACCAGCCCGGCAGCAAGCTCGATCCGCTGAAGAGAGAGTTCCTCAAGTACGTGTGTAGTCGCGAGGGGCAGAGGGATGTTATGAAGGATGGCTACTTGCCGATCAGCTCTAAAGTGGCCGACAAGGCGCTGTCGTCGGTCGGCGTCGACACGAAAGGGGCGTTGGGCCTGAACAAGTGACGCACTCAAAGTCGTTTACCGGCCGATCGCGCCAGCGAAAGACACGCAGGAGCGTGCGTTTTGCGGACGTGGCTGCGCGGTGGATCATCGCCTGCGGCGGCATCGGCACGATCGTCGCGGTGCTGACCGTGTGCGTCTTTCTGGTTGCCGTCGTACTGCCGCTGTTTCTTTCGGCATCCGTCTCCGATCGACTGGACGTGCCGGCGTCGGTAGCCGCGACGGCGCCTCCGATTCGCTTCGGCGTCGACGAGTATCAACTGCTGGGCACGGCGATTGCCGCCGATGGCACGCTCGACATCATTCGGCTGGACACCGGCAAGCTCATCGAAAAGCGGGATTTCCTCAAGGATCAAGGCTTCACGGCAGCGGCATTTACGGTGGACGGTGAAACCGCCGCATTCGGCTTCGCGGATGGCACCGTGCGAATCGCACGGCTTGGCTTTGCGACAACATTCCTGGATGACGCGGATGATCTTCCGGCAAGCGCAAGGCAGCTCAAGCCGGGTGCAATTGCGGAATACAAGGGTGGCATTATCCTTCGCACGGCCGACAGGCAACTGCGCGCCCAGCGGGCGGTTGCGGAGTTGGAAGCGCCCATCAATTTAGATCTCGGCTCGCCCATCCGGCTGATCGACTACGTGCAGCACTCCGACGGTCCGATGTACTGCGTCCTCACCGAAGACGGCAAGCTACGGCTCGAAATCGTCAGCCAACGTGAAAACATGCTCAGCGGCGAAGTCACCAGCACCGTTCGTCACACCGACTTGCCTTACGTACCACCAACTGGCAAAGGAGATCCCCGATTTCTGCTGCTGTCCGGGCAAGGGGATAACGTGTATCTTGCATGGGAAGATGGTCAGATACTGCGTTACGATGCCCGTGATTTCGAGAATCCCAAGCTTGCCGAGGACCTCGACCTGGTTCCCGAGTCGGACCGCACACTGACCGTGCTGCGATTCATGATCGGCCGAAATACACTCGTGGCGGGAGACTCCGCCGGTCGCGTCCGAGCCTTTTTCCGCATGAAGCCGGACAGCGCCGAAACCACCGACGGCGCCTTGCTTGTCGCCGCGCACGAACTGCCAGGCTTCGGCTCCGCGGTGACGTCGATTGGTCCCTCCAACCGCTCGCGAATGGTGGGCATTGGCTATGCGGACGGCGTGGCGCGCGTTTACTATCTGACCAACACGCGGCTGCTGGTGGAAACCCGACTGCACGAAATGCAACGGGCGCAATCGGTCGTGCTGGCGCCTAAGGACAACGGAATCTATGTGCTGGGCCAAAAGGAACTGGCTCGCTGGCGCTTCGATGCAGCGTATCCCGAGGCCACGTTCGCGTCCCTGTTCTTGCCGGTCTGGTACGAAGGTTATGTCGCGCCGGGTTACTCGTGGCAATCTTCCAGCGGCTCGGACGATTTCGAACCGAAGTTAAGCCTGGTGCCTTTGGTGTTTGGCACGCTTAAGGCGACTTTTTACTCGATGCTGTTCGGCGCGCCGCTGGCGCTCCTGGCGGCGGTCTACACCAGCGAATTTCTGTCGCCCGGAACAAGAGCCAAAGTCAAGCCGGCGATCGAAATGATGGCCAGCCTGCCGAGCGTCGTGCTGGGCTTCCTGGCGGGCATCGTGATTGCTCCGTTGATTGAAAACATTGTCCCCGAAGTCGTTGCCTGCCTCTTTACCCTGCCATTCGCATTGTTGCTCGGTGCGCATTTGTGGCAACTGCTTCCGCAAGAGTGGAACTTGCTCTTGGCGCGTTACCGCCTGGTGTTCATTGCGATGGCGCTGCCGCCGGGCATCTGGCTGGGCGCGGTGGTCGGCCCATGGCTCGAGCGGCTGTTGTTTGCCGGCGACTTCCACGCCTGGAGCGATGGCCAGGTCGGTATCGGGACCGGTGGCTGGGTGCTGTTGCTGTTGCCACTTTCGGCAATCGCAACCGCCTGGTTGACGACGCAGTGGCTAGGGCCGCTGCTCCGGCAATTCGGTTCTGTTTGGAGTCGCACGCGGTGGGCGGTGCTTGACTTGTTCAAGTTCAGCGCCGCCTGCGCGATCGCGGTTGGGTTGGCATTTGCAGCCGCGGCGCTGCTCAACGCATTGGGATGGGATCCCCGCGGATCGTTGGTGGGCACCTACATACAGCGCAACGCGCTCATCGTAGGTTTCGTGATGGGATTCGCCGTTATTCCCCTGATCTATACGATTGCCGACGACGCGCTTTCGACGGTTCCCGAGCACCTGCGATCCGCGTCGCTGGGCGCCGGCGCAACGCATTGGCAAACCGCGGTGCGCATTATTATTCCCACGGCCATGAGTGGCTTCGCTCCCGAGTCAATCCACCGCTTCCTTTCCTTTACATCGAAGCGGCGGAGCCCTAGAAATGTTCAACCCTGCTGGCAGGCGACGGTAACCCATGGAATTCACACATCTCATTGAGCCCGCCCTG
>SXHT01000185.1 GCA_005773095.1 Planctomycetaceae bacterium | reverse complement strand
CGAAGTTCACGGTCACTTCCTCCGTCAAGTCCGAGGTGCGCGTTACCGTGAACGTCGCGATCTCCGTGCCCGTGTCCCCTTCGGCAACGGTGACATCGCCGATGGCGAAAGCGCGGAAGTCGGGCAATGCCGGCAGCGGCTCGGAGTTGCCGATTCTCAGCCGGAAGGTGTCCGCCGTGGTCAGTACGCCGGGGGCAAAGCTCAAGACCACCTTGTGGGACGTGCCCGGGGGAGAAACGGAAATCGGATTGACGATTGTATCGTCGAGGGAAGTTCGCGTGCCGTTGGTGTGAATCAATTGATAGAACTCGGGATTAATGGCACCGGCGGCGTTGAGCGGATCGCTATTGAAGAATACTTCGATCTGGTTAATTGCATTCCGCCCCATCGCGTCGGTGGCGTACTGCAATTGCCCGCCAGGAGTGCGCGTCACCGGCTGAGGCACCACCGCGATCACCTGCGGACCCAAATCCAAATCAAACTGGGTCGTTGATGCAATGCCGTCGTTGAATTTGTCCCCACTCACGTTCTGCAAGGTTCCGGCGATGCGAACCTGGTATAAATCGTCGGGCAGATTGGTCGCGAATCGCACGATCACATCGTTGGGACGCTCGCCAATGCCCACGAAGCCTATTGCGATCGGCGTCGTTCCATTGTTAAAGTTGTCATCGAAACCGGAACGGACGACGGAAATCGCCGCAAGGTTGGATTGCGATGGATCGATAACCTGGCCGTCGTCAAAGCGCAGGGTGATCTCGCGAGGCGCGATCGTGACGCGATCGCCGGCCGCGATCACCGACCCCTCATTGGGAATTATCGCAATTAAGTCGGGACCGCCGCCGATGGCAAACAGGGTCCGCTCCTCGCAAGGCTCGATCCGCAGAGTGCGATCGGCAAGCCGATTGCGACGGCGGCGAGAATGCTTCTCACGGCTGGCAAAAAAATCTTCTTCCGGACCAAATTGCGCACGACGGAGCCACTTAGCCATTAGGTGCTTTCCTCATCAGTTGCTGTCGGAACGGCGGGGTGAACGGGCTTGCGATTGGGCTGGGACGGACATTACGCCAGGAACAATAACCACCCGAAGAACAAGCAACGACAAGGCGCCTGCCCCATTCTTTCGCAAGCCTCGAGAGCCAAATTGTTTTCTAGTCCCTTATTATCGTTGGCGGTTTAGGTGAAATCAACTCACGGATTCGCCAAACTACCCGCTACTCTTGGCCGTTACGCCGATGGGGTGACATGGTTCCGGCAGCCCGCTTTCCAGCCGGAAATCGTTGCGGCGACGATAAAAAGACGTCCCTGCCGCGAAGGTAGCACAAGCGCCAAACCGTGAGACGACGCCGTGCGCTGAATTGGGTCTCTCTCTTTATAGCCGCGATTCGCCCCAACTTCAATAGTCGTACGCCAAATCGTGAACGATTTTGCCGCCGCATGAGCTCCAGGCATGACCGCACTCGTTACGCCCGCCCCGTCTCCGCCGCCGCCGGATCCCGCCCCGTCGATCTCTTTCAAGAACGGCGGCACGCCGCGCGTGTGCATGTTGGCTGCCTGCCCGTTTCCGGCAAATCATGGTACGCCCGGTTCGATTCGTGAAATGGCCGAGGCACTGAGCGACTGCGGACACGAGATCCACATCGTCACGTACCACTTTGGCGAGGAACAGGATGTCCTCGGGCCTGTCATCCATCGCATTCCCAAACTCACCCGTGAGTCGCAGATTCGGGTTGGACCCACGCGCTACCGTCCCCTGTACGACCTGCAGATGGTGTTCAAAACTTTGCGAGTCATCCGTGTATCGGGAAGCGATCGCACCTCGCAAGCGATCGTAATCGAATAGGGTACGCCGAGTTATCACCGCCATCCCCACACTCGCCGAGTGGGCCTTCGCGCCGCGGACGCTCGCGCTGTGCCTTTGCCTGGCGGCGGCGCTGTTGACGGTGTCGGGCTGGCGATTGTGAGTGTCGCTTTCGCCCTGCGTTGCAGACCCGGCTTCGTTTGCAATCGGTGCTCGATGATCGCCGCGAGACGCCGCTCAATCGTCGCGATGGCACGCCCGTGATCAGTACGCTCCAGGAGCTGGAGACCTTCTTCTCTCGCCACAACCGCATCTGGTACGTCGTCTCGCTCCGCCATCACGACCGATTGAACCTCGACTCGGTCTCCGCCTACTTGCGTCAGAATAGGGAGGTCGCCTAGGAAGACGTGGAATCGCTGGTGCTTTTCCGAGATAATACCCAGCATCGCCCCGCCGCGCTGCGCGCCCGCGACGAAGCCGCCCTCAAAGCCGCGGAGACCACTTTTCTGCCATAGCGGCGCGACTTCTTGATGGCCCGGCAGGCGCGGGCCCCCGCGGCTATTTGCGGCTCACTTATCCTGTTGGCGCGTTTCATAGAAATGCCGCGTCGGATGGATGAACGCCCAGGTGGTCATCGCGAATAGGAAAGCGCATCCGTAAACGGCAAACAAAACGTTCCAACCGTAGAAGTTGAAAAGTCTGGATCCGATCCAAGGCTGAGTCGCGCCGCCGAGGTTGCCTAACATGTTGATAAAGCCCGTCGCCGTGCCCGCATAGCGACCCCCCATATCGACGATGGACGCCCAGTTGGCAGCTTGTCCGAAGTCAAACGCGGTAGCCGCGATGCACATCAGAATGACTGCGTCACGCTCGCTTTTCACGTGCGGGATGGCGAACATCGCGATCGCCGAGACCAGGCAGCCCGTCACGGGAAAGATCGCTCGTCCCAGCCGTCGCCATCCCGTCCGCCGCACCAAGGCATCGCTCAGCATGCCTCCCACGAGGCAGGAAATTCCACCGCAGAACAACGGCAGCGCCGCCGACCATTCCGACTTTTCGAAGGACACACCGTGCACATCTTTCATATAACGTGGCATCCAACTGACGAAAAACGACCAGCCAAAACCGCCGCAGATGTAGTAAAGGGACATGGCCCACAATCCCGGTGAAGTGAGCAATCGCCCCCACATGCCCCCTTCCATGTGGTGTCCGGCATCCAGCCCGCGCTGGGATTCAATATGCCGCAGCTCCGCCGCGTTGACCGATGACTTCTGCGAAGGGTCGTCGCGAAACCATGGATAAAACGCCAGACACCACGCAAATCCCAACACACCGGAGATGGCAAATGCAATCCGCCAGCTCGACGTCGCTGCCAACCAGCTCAGCCCCTGCACGTCGGCTGCGCTTGCTTTCACCGAATCCACCCAGCGAGTGAACGTTCCAAATATCAACGGCGCAAAGGCGCCACCCCATCGGGCGGTGAGCCAGAGCAAACCGCCGGCAGCGGCCCGCTCCGGCTTCGGCAGCCAGCTCGACTGAACTCGGGCCATGTTGGGATAGGCGCCCGCTTCCCCCACGCCGAACAAGAAGCGGCAGGCAATCAGCGAGAAAAACCCGATCGCCGACCCGGTGAGCATCGTAAACAACGACCATGCCGTTACGATCCGAGTCAACGTGAAGCGGGCGCCGATGCGGTCGCCCATCCAGCCGCCGGGAATCTCAAACAGCGCGTACGCGAGAAAAAATGCGCCGAACACGAGCCCCATCTGACCGTCCGTGATCAAGAGCTCCGTCTGGATGCTTTCCTGAGCCCGGACAATGCATTGTCGGTCATAATAGGTCAGAAACGAGAGCGCGCAGAGAAATGCCAGCACTGTGAAGCGAACGCGCGTCGGTTTGGCGGAACAAGGCGGATCGGCGTGGCGGGTCATGCGTGTCAGGCTAGCGTGGGAACGCGGTTACCGCAACTGCCGGCGCAATAGGAACTTAGCGACCCCCCTCGCGGGGCGTCATTCGGCTTGTGATGCACGTTGCACCTCGCTAGAATCTTGCTCACTTTTCCAGCATCAGGGAGGCACCGTGGTCCATGGATGGACACTCGGCGAATGAATCGTTGCTTGCGCGCCCGTTTGTCGGGCTGACACGCGCCATTATCGCCTTTCCCTGGCCCACGATTGCTGTCTGCCTGGCCGCTGCCCTGGCCTGTGCGATCTACGCGCTTGCCAATCTTGGCTATCGCACCAGCCGGCTCGATTTGCTCAATCCCAAGAGCGATTACAACCGTTTGTGGCTCGAGTACCTCGAAGAATTTGGCGGCGCGGATGACGCGGTCGTCGTGGTCGAGGGGGCCGGGCGAGAGCAGGTGGTGCCGGTGCTGGAAGAGCTTTCCAAAGCGATCTCGCGAGAAGAGCGGCTCTTTCATGCCGTGCTGCACGAAGTCAGTCTGGACCGGATCCGCTCCAAGGGCTTGCACTATCTGCCGCCAGACGAGCTGCTGGGAATCGACAAGTTTCTCAATAAAGTAAACCCGATTCTCCTGGGCGATTGGTCGCGGCTGAATCTGGGCGAGATGGCCATGGATATGGCGGCGCAGGCAGGGGCGCCTCTCACAAACTCGCGGAGCGACGCGGAGAGCCGCGACTTCGTGGCCGCCCAGCGCGGCGAACTGGAGCGACTCAATGCAAGCCTGCTGGGGGCTCTCAGCCAACAGGGATCCTATAAGTCTCCCTGGCCGGCAATGCCGCAGTCGTTCGCCACGCTCAGCGAACTGAACTCCGAATATCTGCTGACCAATGAGGGCAAGCTGGGCTTCGTGCTGCTTCGACTCGCTGAGCCCGCCGAAAAAATGGGGGCCAACGAAGCCACCGACGTGCTCCGCAATCTGATCGCCCACGTCCATGCGAAGCATCCGGAAACCAATATCGGCCTGACCGGTCTGCCCGTGATGGAAGACGACGAAATGCGCGCCAGCCAATCCTCCATCCTGTGGGCCAGCGCGATTTCGCTGGTTGGCGTCGGACTGCTGTTTGTCGCCGGTTTTGGCGGAGTGCGGCACGCACTGCTGGCCAACCTGATTCTGCTGGTGGGCATGGCCTGGGCGTTCGGTTTCGCAACGGCCTCGGTCGGCCACCTCAACATCCTTAGCGTCACCTTCACCGCCACGCTGATCGGCATCGGCATCGACTTCGGCATCTACTATGCTGCCCGATATATTCAGTACCGCAAGCAGGGCATGGCATTGCAGGAAGCGCTCGTGGAAACGTCCCGTTCGGCGGGGCCGTCGATTGTCACCGGAGCAATGACGGTGGCCATCGCGTTCTTTGCCGCCGGGTTCACCAGTTTTACCGGTGTCTCGGAACTTGGCATCATTGCCGGGGGGGGCGTGCTGTTGTGCGCCGTGGCGGAGTTGGTGCTGATGCCGGCCTGTATTTCGTTAGTGGACCGGACGCGGTGGGGTCAAAATCTGCCCGAGCCTCTGGCCGTGCATCGCTGGGTCGCGCCCTGCATGCGGCTGCCGCGGATGACGCTCGCCGCCGGCATCAGCCTGACGATCTTCATGTCCTTCGGGCTCAGCAAGCTGTGGTACGACAACAACCTGCTGAACATGCAGGCGGCCGGCTTGGAAAGCGTGGAGTTGGAACGAAAACTGCTCAGCGAATGCAACCAAAGCGTCTGGTACGGGCTGTCGATTGCCGACAGCCGCGAGGAACTGCTGGCTAAGAAGGCGGCCTTCCTTAAGCTGCCCACCGTCGAACGCACCGAAGAGATCGTCTCGATGATTCCCAGCGACGCCGAAGTCAAACAACCCATCATCCGTCGCATCCAACAACGTTTGGCCGCTCTGCCCGAACGACCTCCGCTAATCCCGGTGGATCGGCCCGAGAAAATCGGCCAGTCCTTGGGGCAGATGCAAACGATGCTCTCCCTTGCCGGCCCCGGCGACAAATGCGTGCGGCAGCTTGGCGAAATCCGCGATTTGCTTCGCCGCTTGCCGCTGGCCGACTGCTACACGCTCGTCTCGCGATTCCAACAGCAGATGGCCGGCGACCTGCTGAGTCGTTTGCATACGCTGCGCTCGATCGCCAATCCCGAGCCGCCGCAGCTCAGTGATCTGCCCGTGAGCCTGGTCGATCGGTTCGTCGGCCATCGCGGCAAGCATCTGCTGAAGATTTATGGCAAGGGCAACATTTGGGACACGCAAGCCCTGGACCGCTTCGTGCACGACGTGCGCAGTGTTGATCCCCACGTGACGGGCAACCCGTTGCAGGCGCACGAGGCTTCGCTGGAGATGAAGGCAAGCTACCAACAGGCGGCAATTTACTCGCTGCTGGTGATCATTGCCGTGCTGATGCTGGACTTTCGCAATTTCCGCGACGTGGTGCTGGCCGCCCTTCCCTTGGCCTTCGGCGTGCTGCAAACGTTCGGTCTGATGGGCCTGCTGAATATCCCGGTGAACCCCGCCAACCTGATCGCGCTGCCGCTGATCTTGGGCCTGGGGGTGGATTACGGTGTGCACATCGTCCACGAGTATCGCGAGCAAAAGGGCCCGTATCGCATCACGCGGGGAACGGCCGTGGCGGTTTTGGTGGACGCGCTCACCACCATCGTCGGCTACGGCGCGTTGATGGTCGCCAGCCATCAGGGCCTGCAGAGCCTCGGCCGAGTGCTCACGATCGGCGTGACGATGTGCTTGTTCTCCTCGCTGGTGCTGCTGCCGGCGCTGCTTGCGCTCGTCACCCGCAACCGTCCGACGGAAGAATCCGCCGTGGAACCTGCCGCGGAATCTGCCGACGTCGAACCGGCGTCGATTGCCGCGCTCCGCGCCGCGGCCTGACGTTCGATGATTCTTTCGGGAGAAGCTGGGATCAGATCTTGAATAGTGAATTGTCTTGCGCGGCTCGGTCCAAGGACACGTACTTCACGGCGCATACCGCCGGTTGGCAGGCCGCCGCGGGAAAAAACTGTTGACGGCGTTTCAAAGCGGCGGCGCCGGGCGGCCGAAAATGGTGGCGCTGGGTTGTTGAAGGTCTCCAAGTTACCGAGGTTGTGTCGCGGAAGAGATCACAGTGGTGGACCAGTCAATTCCACGGGAGTACATTCTTGGCGGAGCACCAGACCATGACGCCTGATTCGCGACGACATTTTCTGCGGCGACTGGCGGGCGCCGCGGCGGCCTGGCCGATGATGACGGCCCTGGCGGACGATTCTCAAAAGTCGCGGCCGCGTATCAAAGTCGGCCAGATCGGGACGACCCACGCCCATGCCAGCAAGCTGGGAGCGTATCGCAAATCGCCTGATTATGAAGTCGTGGGCATTGTCCAGCCGGATGACAAGCTGCGCCGCGAGGCGGAAAGCGAGCCGGCATTCCAGGAGCTTAAATGGATGACCCGCGAGGAACTCCTCAACGTGCCCGGACTTCAAGCGGTGCTGGTTGAGACCGAAGTCTGCGACCTGCTGGACAACGCCGAAGTCTGCGTCGCCGCCGGCAAGCATATCCACCTCGACAAGCCGGCGGGCGAATCGTTGCCGCACTTCCAGCGGATTCTGGACGACGCCAAGCGGCAGAAGCTCATCGTGCAGATGGGCTACATGTACCGCTACAACCCCGGCGTCGTCCTGCTGCGCAATCTGCTTGGCAAGGGCTGGCTGGGGGAGGTCTTCGAAATCGAAGCCGTGATGAGCAAAGTCGTCGATCCCAAGAGCCGCGGCCGATTGTTGAAATACCCCGGCGGGATCATGTTCGAACTCGGTTGCCACATCATGGACCTGACGATCGGCGTCCTCGGCAAACCGGACAAGGTGACGGGCTTCAACCGGCATTCGTCACCGACGAATGATTCGCTGCTGGACAACATGCTCGCCGTGCTCGAGTATCCGAAAGCCGTCGCCACGGTGAAGACCTCCGGTGAAGAAGTCGAAGGCGGGGCGCGGCGGCACTTCACCGTGTGCGGCACGGAAGGAACACTGCACATCCAACCGCTGGATAATCCGTCGGTCCGCCTGGCATTGTCGAAATCGCGAGGCGACTATAGGTCCGGTTATCAGGACGTCACGTTCCCGACATACGTCCGCTATTTGGACGACGCCGCCGACATGGCCCAGGTCATCCGCGGCGAAAAGGAGTTTGGCTTCTCCTACGAACACGACCTGCATGTGCAGACGGCGGTGCTACAGGCGTGTGGACTGCCTTTGGATTGAGGATGGTGGGCAAAAGGGTGGCTGGGGACGGCCGCTTTGGGCCGCCCGCAGCGATCGCGCGAAAAGCTGCAGGCTCGAAGACTCGTCCCCAGCCGCTCGATGAACTATTCAGCATGCTTTCATCAGGAACATCCCATGACTGCTTCCTCCACCCGACGCGAATTTCTGCAACATTCCGTGGAAACCGTGAGCCTCGCGGCCGCCGTCTCGGCGTTGGGTGGCGTTCACACGTTCGGAGCGGAAAAGCTGGAAAAGCTTCGCTTTGGCATCATTGGCTGCGGGGGCATAATGACCAACCATGTCAAGGGGCTGGTCGCCCGCAAGGAAGCCGTCGAGATCGCCTGGCTGTGCGACGTCGATCCGGCGCAGATCGACAAGATGGCGGCGCGCGTGGACGGATTTCAATCCTCTCCGCCGAAACGCACGGCGAAGTACGAAGATGTCATCGAAGACAAGCAGGTCGACGCCTGCATCATCGCCACGCCGCATCATTGGCATGCCCCGATCGCCGTTCGGGCGATGCAGTTGGGCAAGGATGTCTACATTGAAAAGCCCATCTCGCACGTGTACGCCGAAGGGCCGCTGATCATCGCGGCGGCGAAAAAATACGGGCGCGTCGTGCAGCAGGGGAGCCAGATGCGTAGCAGTCCGGTCACGGAACAGGCGGGCCGATTGCTGAAATCCGGAATTATCGGCGACGTCAAGGTGGCCCGCGCCTGGACGGCGGAAACGCGCGAGGAGATGAAGGCCGTCCCTGACGGCACGCCGCCCAAGGGCGTGGATTACGACCGCTGGCTGGGTCCGGCTCCCAAGCACGCGTTCAATCAGCATCGTTTCCACGGCCACTGGCGGTTGTTCCACGACTACGGCAACGGCGAAATCGGTGACGACGGCAGCCATGACCTCGACATGGCGACCTGGGGCCTCGGCATCGATACGCTCCCCAAACAAATCACGGCCCGCGGCGGACGCATGATGCTCCGCAACCACTACAGTGAATATCCCGACAACATGAACGTGGCTTTTGAATACCCCGACGGCCGGCTGCTGATCTATGAAAATTATCCCTTCACCGCTTACGGCCTGCACGGGTTCGACAACGGCAACGTCTTTTACGGCACGGAGGGCTACATGATCTTCTCGCGCCGCGGGGCGTTCAGCGTGTTTCTGGGACCGAAGAACCAGCCCGGGCCGACGGAAGACAAAGCCCTTCGCACGCAGCGGGGTTATGCGGAGCACATGGCCGATTTTCTCGCCGCCGTCCGCCAGCGCACGCCGACCCGCGCCGATCCGACTGTCGCCCATCGCAGTTGTGCGCTCGTGCATCTGGGCAACATTGCGTATGAGTTCTGCGGCCAGTTGAACTTCGACCCGCAGACGGAACGGTTCGTCGGCAACGACGACGCCAACCAATTGCTGACGAAGGAATACCGCGAACCCTACGGCCTGCCGGACGTGGTTTGAATTCCAGGGAACGTGGTTTGATTTCCAGGGAACAGGGAACGACATAATGCGAACATGCGACTAAAGCAGAAACATTTTCATCAGCTTCAGCAAGAAAATCGCGAGCAATATAGCTAACAGAATTCTGAGGCCGGGCAAGAAGGTTTTTTGGAATGCGGTCCATAGCTCATGACGCTGTGCCGATTGAACTTCATAGTATTGGTTTTCAAGTCTCGATAGTTCGGCCTGGTCATATGCCACTGCTTTTCTGCAACGAATCAGTTCGGCGATCTTATCAAGTTCATTTTTGTAACTTTCCCGGTCGTCCAATTCCTCGTAGCGATCAATTGAAAGGTAAACGCTCTTAACTAATGTCGGTACGCTGGAGCGCGGGTCGAAACCGCATTTCTCGCAAGTACGCCACGCACCGCTTTTTTCCGCCCCACACGTGATACACACAGCTAACGCCATACAATCACTTAAGGACATACCAGGTGTCAGGACATACCAGGTGTCAGGAACCGTTTTTCGGTTTGCGGGGCCTGCCGCGGGGGCGGATGGTCGATTCCAGGTCCAGTTTGCCGATCATCCGCTCCATCCACGAAGCTTCCCCGAACGGAACGCCGCGAGCGATACTCCGTCGCAAGGCCGCCAACTCCGCCGCCGTCT
>SXHT01000184.1 GCA_005773095.1 Planctomycetaceae bacterium | reverse complement strand
TCCGCACATCACCAACGAGATCAAAGGCGTGATCCACAAACTGGCCGGGGATGACGTGGATGTGGTGATCACGGAAATCGGCGGCACGGTCGGTGATATTGAAAGCCTGCCGTTTCTGGAAGCCATTCGTCAGTTCTCGCTCGATGTGGGCCGACGCAATTGCTTGTACATTCACCTGACGCTGGTGCCATATCTGAAGGCCGCCGATGAGCTGAAAACCAAGCCCACCCAGCAGTCGGTCGGTCTGTTGCGGCAGATCGGCATTCAGCCCGACGTGCTGATCTGCCGGACCGAACGCGCCTTGCCACGGGACGAGCGCGAGAAGATCGCGCTGTTTTGCAATCTGCCCATTGAGGCCGTCATTGAGGAGCGTGATAAGGACTTTTCAATTTACGAGGTGCCATTGAGTCTGGTGGAAAACAAGCTTGATCAGTTCATCGTCGAACGCCTGAACCTTTCGGCCGGCACGCTGGAACTGGACAGCTGGCGCGAGTTACTGCACACGCTGCGAAATCCCGAGACGGAGATCAGCATCGCGCTGGTGGGCAAGTACGCCGAACACCGCGATGCGTACAAGTCCATCTTTGAATCACT
Source organism: Planctomycetaceae bacterium (assembly GCA_005773095.1). Lineage (GTDB taxonomy): Bacteria > Planctomycetota > Planctomycetia > Pirellulales > PALSA-1355 > SXHT01. The sequence goes on along the minus strand of SXHT01000184.1, from coordinate 9,522 downwards.
GGATCACGCGGGCATCGCCAACCGGACCCAGGTTCGCATTCAGCCGATTCAAAGCGAGCTGCTTGAAAATGAAGGTCCCGAGCGAATGCTCTCTGGCTTCGACGGAATCCTCGTGCCGGGCGGTTTTGGAGAGCGCGGCATTGAGGGCAAGGTGGAAGCGATTCGGTTTGCCCGCGAGCGGCAGGTTCCGTTTTTCGGCATCTGTCTGGGCATGCAGTGCGCGGTGATCGAATTTGGCCGGCATGTGATTGGACTTGAAAACGCTCATTCGACCGAGTTCAACAAGAACACGCCGCATCCCGTCATCGCGCTGCTCGATGAGCAAAGCGGCGTCACCGACAAGGGGGGCACGATGCGGCTTGGCGCGCAACCGTCGAAGCTCGATCCGGAGAGCAAATCGATGGCGGCCTATGGGCGCCAGATGATCCTCGAACGTCACCGCCATCGCTACGAATTCAATAACGCCTTTCGCAAGCAATACGAGGCGCATGGCATGCTGATCGCCGGCACAAGCCCCGACGGCGCCCTGGTGGAGATCATCGAGCTGCCGGAGCACCCCTGGTTTATCGCCGTGCAGTTCCATCCGGAGTTCAAGAGCAAGCCCACCCAAGCGCACCCGCTCTTCGCCGGATTTATTGCTGCGGCGGTGGAAAAACATCTTAGCCGCGGGGTTGGCCAGCACGCGTAGATGGCCTTAACCAGAACATGGTGACGATTCGCTGACAAAAATCCCGGCCACGATCTTCTTGCCGGTGACCGCGTCGGAATAAACGTGATCCGCTACCAACAATGCCTGAAGGACTGGTTTCCCAGTGAGCCTTGTTCCGCAATTTCCGCTATCTTGGTTGGACGATTTTGCCATTCTGATGGCAAAGATCCCGGGCTCAATGACGCCAGATTTCCGTCAAGAGCGCGACCAGCGAGGCCGATGTCCGCCGATACGCTCTACAAACAATCCTGTCCGGCTCCCTCCCCCTTGAGTGGGGGCTGGGGGGAGGGGGTTTGAAAGTACCTATCACAGCGAACCCACGCAATTTTCTCGCGTGAGGTTCGCGATTCGCCTTAGTCAGCCGAATCTACTCCGGCGCGACGACATCCAGCGCACGATCATTGCCGGACTACAGGGACTACGATTGCGGCTGCCGTGGTTATGCCTGCGTCTCGGAGATACGCAGCCACGTGGGCCGGTCTCTCCGAGACCGGCAGTAGGCTCTTGAGACCCCCGTCGTTCCCTGCAAGATCAGTGCTCAACTTCCTCTGCTTTCGGTTCTAGCTCAAGCAACATCCCGGCAAAAACCGCATCATTGGCAAACGCCGCGGCTGCGCCTGGAAAGACGACTTCCTGCTGGAAGTCCTTACACGAACAGCCCCTTAGCTACCGCTGGCCCTGCCTGTCCCCCTGTCTTATACCGTGAACGGCTGCGGGGCATCCTCCTGTTGGGGGGGTGCCCAACGTGGTTCTCCAAAAAAATGTGCCTGTCCCCCCTGCCTGGCCCGTGAACGGTGAATTCTCAGCCACTATCCTCACAACGGCATTTCTGCTAGTTAATTAGGTTGCAATTCCATGAATTGCCTGAAGTCGGTATTGTCTCCTCCCGCCCCGTCTGTCGGCCGGACTGGCCCAGCCTGGGCAACCGCAAAGTCTTCCCATTTTGCCAGATCAACCATCATTCTTGGACTGCCGCCGTGTTGCGTATCCACCATTGCGACGAACCGATCGTGATCACAGGTATCGGCATGATCACCTCGGTGGGCAGAACGCGGGAGGAGGTCTGGACGGCGATTTGCCGGGGCCAAAGCGGCGCTCGGCTTGCCACCGGCGTGCCCTACATTCCCGACGGATTGCTCGTTGCCGCACAGGTCGACCTCGATGATCCCGTGCCGGGACAGCTCAAAGTCATTCCGCTCGCCGAACACGCGGCCGCGGAAGCGCTTGCCGACGCCAACATCGCTTGGAATGAGGTCGACTACGATCGCTTTGGCTGTGCGATCAGTGGTCACATGGGCGACACGGGACATCTGAACGTGCGGCTGGAGATTCCCGATCGACCTGACGATGGCGTGCGCTGGTGGCGCCAATGGATGCCGAATACCGCGTGCTCTCGTGTGGCCAACCGCTACGGCTTGCACGGTCCGCGATTGTGTCACAGCACCGCATGCGCAAGTGGCATGATCGACATTCTGGGCGCCATACGGGCAATTCAAGATGACCAATGCGACATTGCCTTAGCTGGCAGTGCCGAAGCCATTCATCCCCTGTTCGCGGCGGGCTTTCACAACATGAAAGTGCTGGCCTACGACGAAGATCCTCAACGAGCTTGCCGCCCGTTCGACGCCACGCGCTCGGGCTTCATCATGGGCGAGGGGGGGGCAATGCTTGTCATCGAGCGGCTCAGCCACGCGCTGGATCGTGGGGCCCGAATCTATGCTGAGTTCGTTTCGGGCAAACTTCTGGCCGATGCCCACCATGTAACGGGCATCGACATGACGAGCGAGCCGCTGGTGCGGCTGATCACCGATACGCTGCAGGCGGGCAACGTGGCTCCCGACGAAATCGGCTATATCAACGCCCACGGCACGGGAACGCTGCAAAACGACGTGGCGGAAACCCGGGCGATCCGCCGCTCGATGGGGCGTGCTGCCGACAATTTGTGCGTCAGCTCAACCAAGTCGGCGCTCGGTCACCTGGTGAATGCGGCCGGAAGCGTTGAGCTGGCAATCACGGTGCTGGCAATGCGCGACGGCTTCGTGCCGCCGACGCTCAACCTGACGCAGCCAGATCCTGAGTGCGATCTCGATTGCGTACCTCAGATCGGGCGGGCGGTTAAGCTTGATTTTGCCATGAAATTGTCCGTCGCATTCGGCGGTCATTTGGGGGCCATCATTCTGCGCCGCTGGAATGACTCGCAAACCGGCTTCGGCGACGCGGGGCTTCGCGTAGCATAATGCGACGCGGCGCGTGCGCTCCGCCATGAGGCGGCAGTCGATCCATGCCCGACGCCGCATCGCCAACGAACTGAGCGCCCGACCGCATCACTCATCCATGTTCATGCGAGCATAGGTCCAGACGGGATTGCCGCAAGTGCCGCACTGGGCGCCATTCGCCAGGAGACGACCGCGGCACTCCTCGCAGCCCTCGATCGCGGGGAGGATTTCCACTTGCTTGTCACGAATCTCGCGGGCCCGCTGCGCATTGCCGAATGCCACCGCCACGACAATCTGGATTGCGCGCGGATAAAGCCGAAACAAGACCAGCGGCGCATACCGGGCCTCGCGCGCGAAACGGGACACCACGTCGAGAAACGCCAGACGGCGCTCGTGGTCCTGTTTGGCAAGATAACTGTCGATTCGCTCCTGAACATTCGGGCTTGCGTCGTCTCCGAGTCGCAGCTGCGTGAGCCACGGCAGCCAGCGATTGCCATCGCCTGGGCACTGGCCCAATTCACGGGAGGCAAGAAAAGAGCTTGCGACTTGAAATGCTTCGATCTCAACTTTCGTGACCTGTTCAGTTTTTGACGCCGATACGGGGACAAGCATTGAGTCGATGCCGTACACGCTTTCAACGTCTCGATGGACGCGAAAAAAAAGCTGATCGCGAAGCAAGTCCAAGCCAAGACAAAGGCTGGTGACAACCTGCTCGCCATCGCCGCGATGCAGCGACGCGTTGAATTCGCGGGCGGCGTTCGCACGCCGATCTGGACTGGAATCACTCATCGTTAACCTCCACCAAGGTGACTCAGCAAATCTTACGGCACTTCGCCGAGCTTAAAGGTCTGTTCTGCCGCCGTGCTCGTACTGATCCACGTTCGCGGCATCAATCGGCATTGGAGTCGATTCTCCCGGCGACAGCCAAATCTCGCCAAACAATTCGTTCTGCTCGAAACGCACATCGTGGTGTCGCACCAATTCCAGCGTTGCCAAAAAGATACTGACCATCGCCGATTTGTGCATGCCGAGCTCGAATAGCGTGCTGAACGCAACGCGCCCATCGGCATGGATCCTCGCTAGAATGCCTGCCATATAAACGTGAATCGGCGTATCGTCGTAGACGATGCTGGAGGGCTTCGCCGCCAGGCTGTCACGCATCATACGGCCAAAGGCGCTCACCAGGTCCCAGAGTTCGACCTCCTGGATGTCCTCCGCCGCCAGATTCCGCTCACGCGGCGGCAGGTCGCTCCCCAACCGTGGAAAATGCTCTTGCCATGCCCGGCTACGCTCTTCCAACATGCTGGCAGCGTCTTTGAACTTCTTGTATTCCAGAAGGCGCTGCACCAACTCTTGACGCGGATCGTCCAGCGGTTCTTCTTCCTCACCGCCGCGCGGCAGCACCATTCGCGATTTGATCTCGATCAGCGTGCTCGCCATCTCCAGAAAATCGCCGACCGCGTTCACGTCGATCTGCTGGAGCACCGCCAGATACTCCAAAAACTGATCGGTAATGGGCGCGATCGGAATCTCCGTGATCTCCACCTCATGTTTGCGCACGAGGTACAGGAGCAGATCAAGCGGACCGCGAAATATTTCCAATTCGACGCGAAAGGACATGGGACACAAAGCGTAAGGCCTGGAGCGGAATACAGGGTTCACATTCGCTGGCCGCGGTTACCGCATCCCGCTCAGCCGCCGGTGATTCTTTGCGCACGGCACACCGTTGCTGTGAGCCTCACGATTGTGGGTTAATTGGGGGAGAAATTCCAGAGGGCTTTTCATGGGTGGGGTAAAGAGACGGGAACGGATGAGGCCGCCGTGCAGCGTGAACACGCCGAGCGAAATTGAGCCTCCTTCTGGCGCGATTCGTCCGCCTGGGGAAGACCGGCGTTGAGCCGGTCAGGAAACCAGGAAAATGACCAGGCGTGAAACACCTCCCCGCGGAGCCCGGCGATCACCCGCCGTGAGTGGGCGGCAACGCTCCTCCTTCCAGGGATGCGTGTCCCGCCAAACCGCATGTGAAATTCGATCCGGCAATGGAAGAAGTCTTACAGATTCCCGTCGAACGTCTCGCTGCGGAATACTGCCCGTTGCCGATCGAGATACTCCTCTTTCGTCATCTCAGGCACGAATTGTGACAAGACGTCACGGGCCAGCACCGCATCGTTGTGCAGAAGCTCGACGGCCATCATTGCCAGGGACTTTGCCGGCAACACATAGCCGGCGTTGGAATCGGCAATCTGCCAGTCGATCTGATGATGAGAACCTTCTGCGCCTGTCATCATGGGATGCAGTACTGGCATGAGCTGGCTTAAGTCCCCTGCATCGGTCGATCCCCCGCTGTGCGCATAATCCCGATATTCCCGATCGCCGAACAGTACCGTGACATTTTTCCGGAAGAGCTCGGCCAGACGGGGATCGTTCCGTAGCGGCAAATTGCCGGGAACCGTTTCAATTTCAACGCGACATCCCAGCGCCATTGCCGCTCCGCGCGAGGCGCGATCGACCTTCATCGCGGCATCCAGCATGGCATCCGGCGTCTTGGCGCGCACATACGTTTCCAGGCAAACTTCGGAGGGAACGATATTCACCAGGTCGCCCCCCTTCGTGATGATCGGATGGACACGAACACAGTCCTCATCGCGAAAAGTTTCTCGCTGCGCGTTGATGGCGCTCAGCGCGAGCTGGGCCGCATTGAGCGCGTTGATCCCTCGCTCAGGATACGCACCGGCGTGAGACGCCTTGCCCAGAAAGCGAATGCTCTTGGCCACAAAGCCATTGGATGACGGCGACAACCCGGCACTCCCTTCATGCACGTCGGGGCTCGTGGAATGAATCATGATGGCCATATCGACATCGTCGAACAGTCCAAGCTTGATCAATTCCTGTTTTCCTGTCAGGAATGTCGTATCTCCGCGCTTGGTTAGCCCGATTCGGTATTCGATTTCGACGTATTCCTCGGCCGGAACCGCCAGGAACACAACTCGACCCGCCAGGTCCTTCGCCACGCCTGATTGCGTCAGCCCGATGGCGGCTCCGAGCATGCCGGCGATCTGCGCATTGTGTCCGCAGGCATGCGCGGCGCCTGTCGTCGCGCATGCACGAGGATGATCCGGTACCAACAGCGCATCGAGTTCCCCCATCAATGCCACGGTCGGACCCGGCTGCGCTCCCTGCAAGACCGCTCTAACTCCGGTCAACGCAAGGCCGTCGTCGTACGACAAGCCGGCACACCTGAAGACTTCCTTGACACGATCTGCTGTCTGATGCTCCTTGAAGCCCAGTTCCGGTGCATCCATGATCGCTTCACCGATGCCGACGATCTCATCGCGATGGGCATCAATCGCTTCGCAGATGCGTCGTTGGAGAGGTTCGACCGTCTTCATGGCGGATTTCCTTGAATGCAAATGGCAACTTCTATACGATACCAAGTATCACAACGAATTGCGCACGGATTAGGCCGGCGCAATGGGCTTAATCCGTGGGAGATATGCGGTACCGGCCCCCCACCTGCGGCCGAACTCCGCCGGGCACCGTCCGGGCGCAAAGCGAGAGGGAGAAGGCTAACGCACGCGGCGGATCGACTCGATCACGATCGGCGTGGTGGGCATCTGCGGGAAATCCGGCTGGTCGGCGACGCTGGTCGCGCTGATTTTCTCCAGCACGTCATCGCCGGATGTTATTTTGCCGAACGCGCAATAGCCGTAGCCCCCCGGCGTGCGATCGCGGTGATCAAGATTGGGGTTGTCGGCCAGGTTGAAGAAGAACTGGTTGGTGGCGCTGTCGATCTCGTCGGGAGCGCGGGCCATGGCCAGCGTGCCTCGCAGGTTTTTCACGCCATGGTGCGCTTCGTTGCGGATCGAAAATTCGGGTCGGCGTGGTTTGAGATCCGCGTCAAAGCCACCACCAAGCGCCATGTAGCCTGCCTCCACCTGGTGAAAAATCGTGCCGTCGTAATGGCGACGCCCCACGTAGGCCAGAAAGTTATCGACCGCGATCGGGGCATGTTCGACGTCGAGATCGACCGAGATTTCTCCCAGGGACGTGCGAATCAGCACGGCCGGGCGCGCGTCGTCGTATGCGCTCTTTTTAGGCCCCGCTGGCAGTTCGCCGCCGCCTGCGTCCATGCTGGCGGTGTTGGCGCTCTTGCCGCAACCCGTCAGAAACACCCAGAAACCAAAATTTAGAGCCAGCAGAGAGACAAATCGCACGCGCCGCATTATAATTCCCTTCGGGGAAGACCTCGGGAAAACCGGTCGTATCATGGGCGGTTTTGCGGATTGATGCAATGTCGATTGCTGGCCCCAGGGCAGCGGCCAAGGGGGCGACATGGCGTCGGTGAGCGGACGAGGAACCAGCTAGGCACGAAGAGGTCACAAGCCGATGGGTGGTCGCGCGTTCAATACTGCGGTTGTTCTGGTATGGCTGGCGGCGATGAGCTGGCTGGTGGTGGTGAAAGTGCTTCCACCGCTGCAAGTCGGCGAGCCGCCCAGTTACAAAGCCATCCTGAGCAATTCCACCGAGCAGCCCCCCGTATGCTGGGTGATACGTTGGAACGATGAATCGGTGGGATTCGCCGCCAGTAGGGTTGTGGAGCAGGTAGACAATATGCGCGAGATCCACAGTCGCGTGTTCTTCAGTCAATTGCCGCTCAATGAGATGGCGCCCGGCTGGTTGGGCGCGATTGTGCGGCCCCTGCTGTTTCGCCTGGGCAGTCTGGACATGGATGCGCAAAGCCGGCTGGAAATCGACCCGCTCGATCATCTGGTGGGCTTCGAATCGAAAGTGCGGCTGGCGAACATTCCTGATGCCATACGCATGCATGGCACGATGGAAGGTTCGCAGCTCAAGCTATCCATTCAGTCGGGCGATTTCTCGTATCACACCGAAAAATATCTCCCCCCGGATGCGCTGGTGGGCGACGAGCTTTCGCCGCAGGCGAATCTTCCGGGACTGCGCAAGGGGCAGACCTGGACGATGCCAATCTACAGTCCCTTCCGCCCGATGGACAGCCCGATGGACATCCTGCAGGCCACGGTGGAGCGCGATGATTCAATTCTTTGGAACAACGAGGCGTGCGAGGTGCTGTTGGTGGTATATCGCAGCGAGGCCGGCTCGGGGGCGATCTCTGGGCAAGAGTCTCGCGGCAGACTGTGGGTCCGCCATGATGGTCTGGTGCTCAAGCAAGAAGTGAATGTATTCAACTCGCGATTGCAGTTTGTGCGACTGTCGCCGGACGATGGCAAGAGGCTCCTCGAGGGGCTCAACAGCACGCTGGGAAAGGACTGGGATGGTCCGCTCACTTCCAAGCATGCGCAACGGATTTGGTCGCGATTGTCGATTCGTGAAACGGGAAGGTTACAGCGCAGCACCCGTGAATGGGGCATGCCGACCCGCAATCGCAATTGACCCATGGTTGAGTTTGAGAACGTTACCCGCCGTTATGGAGCGAAACTCGCCGTGGCGGGACTCGACTTACGTATCCCCCGTGGAGAGCTCTTTGCGCTGCTGGGTCCGAATGGCGCCGGAAAGACGACCGCCATCAAGATGCTTGTCGGACTGCTTCGTCCGAGCACGGGCACCGTAAAACTCTGCGGGTACGATGTGGTCCGCGAGAGCCGGAAGGCGAACCGGCTACTGGGCTACGTCCCCGACACGCCGCAGCTTTACGAGAAGCTCACGGGACGGGAGTTCCTGCTGTTTATTGCCGACATGCATGCGCTTGATTGCGAGCATGCGCGACAGCAAATCACCGAGCAGATTGCGTCCTTCGAACTTTCCTCCTTTGTCGACGATTTGACGGAAACCTATTCGCACGGAATGAAGCAACGGCTGGCCTTTGCGGCGGCGCTGATTCACGAGCCTTCGGTGCTGGTAATCGACGAACCTCTGGTGGGGCTGGACCCGCGCAGCGTCCGGCTCGTCAAAGACCTTTTGCGCGTTAAGGTGGCGCACGGCATGACGATTTTCATGTCCACGCACTTACTGAGCGTGGCGGAGGAAATCTCCGACCGTGTCGGGATCGTCGATCAGGGCCGTCTGCGGTTCCTGGGCACCGTGGGCCAGTTGCAAAACGAGCTGTCACTGCACGAGTCATCGCTCGAGCACTTGTACCTGAGCCTGACGGCGACGAACGATCGCGAGATCGATTCCATCCGGGGCATGCACAGCGATGATCGTCAGGAGGCGGCCGCCAGCGCGCCGGAGGTGCAGCCATGAACGTCGCCGCGAGCCTGCCTTTGCCCCAAGTGACGGACGCGGGCGCCGCCGAGGCAAGCGGATCCCGGCTTCCATCCGTGGCCGAGGAGGGCCGCGCGTTTTGGCGACTGCGCTGGCGCACGTTTGCCATCAGTTTTCGGCAGGCGGTCGAAACCTCCCGACTGCGCGTCTCGCTGGTGATCCTTCTAAGCCTGTTCTTCTGGATCGGTCTGTTTGTGCTGTTCGGCGGCGCCTTTCGGTTTCTGACCAACTCGATCGGCAACGCGGCCACGCACGCGCAGACCGTGCATGCGATTTACAACGTGTTCTTCGCGTCGCTGATGGTGATGCTCGTGTTTTCGTCGGGCATCATTCTGTACAGTGGGCTGTTCTGTT
>SXHT01000183.1 GCA_005773095.1 Planctomycetaceae bacterium | reverse complement strand
CCGCTAAATGATCCGTCGTGGTTTCGGGGTTGCTCACTGAACGAGCCCTTCCGTTACCTGCATGAACACGTCCTCAAGAGTAATCGCTTGGGATCCGAACGAGGCGATGCGGAAACCGGCTTGTACCATTTCGCGCAGCAGCTCAGCATCCTTTTCGATCGTGCCTTCATGCACAAACCGCAAGACGTCTTGCCGGATGTCGATCTGGCTCACATCGTTGCGTTGGGAGAGCCACGTGCCCAACCCCGTGGCGCCGTCGAGCACCGTCAGCTGAATCGTCCGTTTCGGCTGCTGGCCGCGTTGGATCTCATCCACGGTGCCCACCGCCAGCAATTTACCTTGCTCGATAATCGCCACTCGGTCGCACATCTCGGCGAGTTCGGTGAGGATGTGCGAGCTGATCAGCATTGCCTTGCCATCGGCGGCAAGCTGGCCGATCATATCTCGAAGTTGAATCCGGGCCCGCGGGTCAAGACCTGCCGCCGGTTCATCGAGGACCATCACGGCGGGGTCATGAATCATGGTGCGGCCCAGGCACAGCCGCTGCTTCATGCCTTTGGAAAGTCCCATGATCGGCTTGTCCGCCAGACCGTCAAGCCTGGTAAAGCTCATCACGTACTTGAGCGCCCGCTGCCGCTCGGCTCCCATCAATCCGTAGCTGCGGCCGAAGAAGTCCAGATACTCGCGGACGTCCATATTGGGGTAGGTGCCAAAATAGTCGGGCATGAACCCCAGTCGCTTGCGGACGCGATCGGGATCGTCCACCACCGAGAATCCATCCACGAGCGCATCGCCGGCCGTGGGCAGGTCAAGCGTGGCGAGAATTCTCATACTGGTCGTCTTACCGGCGCCGTTGGGACCGATGTAGCCGAAGACATGTCCACGATCGACCTCGAACGAGACATCATCGACCGCGCGCGTGCGGCCGAACGAGCGTCGCAGGTTTCGAAGCTGGATCATGGGGTGCATTGTTGGAGTTCCGGCTTTAGCCGGCGTATTGTTGCTTTCCCCCACACCCCGGCCCACTCCCGGAGGGAAAGGGAGAAGTGGCTACCAGCTTCCGCGAATCACGTGAAATCCCTGCGACTCGGTCGCGCCGTCAAGCCCCAGCGCCACTTCCTCGGGCCGATCGACAATTGCGATGTAACTGCGAGGCGTTAAGGCCGCTGAATCTCCGGACGCTCCGGCTTGCAGCACCGCCGACCTGGCGAATTCAAGCGACGCTTCCAAACGGTTGGTGGCTTGCCCAACGCCAACCGTTTTTCCGCCCATCGCCCGATATATCATCCGCCGCTGAAAACCGAAAATGCTGTAACGAGTTTCTCCGCTAAAGCCGGGGGGAAGTGCCAGCGCCTGGTCGCTAAAGGCTTTCCGCATTTCCGCGGCCGGCGGAGCAGTGGTCGTGGGCGTTGGACCGCTGGTTGCCGCGGCATCGCTCGAAGGTGATGCAAGTCTCTCAAGCGTCGCCTGGGTGCCATCGGGAATCCTGTTCCCACAACCGAACTGCCCTTGCTCGTCGCACACGAGCAGATGTTGAATCCGCACTCCCAAACCGTTGTCCACGATCATCGACTGGTTGGCGCCGGACGTCACATTCAATGCCTTGAACGAAACATAAGGCTTGACCATCATCAACTGCGTTGGCGTGCGCGATGGCAGCCACCCGCGCGAAAGCTGTTGGCGACCAGGCTCAATGTCAATCGTGCGGCTGATCTGCGCGCCACCCGCCGCCGGAGGCATATTCTCCAACGGAATCACGGCCGTGTCGCCATCCAACCGCAAACCGCCCGAGGGCGCGAGGCCAGAATAGTAGGCCGCTCGCGACCAGAAAACGGCTTCGTGCAATCGTTGGTCGAGCAGCGTGATTGAGCGAGACCGCACCCGCGTGTGCAAGCCGTCCGCGATGAGCGCATAGCCCAAAAGCACCGTGGTCACGACCAGCGCGCTGACCGGCACGGTGAACAGCAGCAAGTGCAGCCGGCCATGCTTCCTCAGCAGCAAATAGTTGACGGGCCCAATGAAGACCACAAAAGCCGTGATCAGCACGCGGTACGCATCCACGGGGGCCATACCCACGCCGCTAATCAAGAACATCCAGAAATCCGGATTTTCCTCCGTGAAGCTGACCCCCAATCGCTTGACGCCCAGCCATCGTGCGCTGCCCAGACTGTTGAACATCCAATACCAGAGATCGGCGCTCAGCCCGGTTGCGTAGGGATCATCGTTGGCGATTGCCAGCACGGCGCCCTGTTGCACGTTCCGCCAGCGAAACGGTGCCATGGCGGGAGGCGGACCCGCGGAAGAACTCACCACCGCGTTCCCCTGCTCATCGACCTGAGACACCTGGCTCGGGTCGATGTTCGGCGAAACGAAATCAGTAAACGTGTTGCTGTAATGGCCTGGCTTGGGGGACTCCCAGGATCGCTCCACGGACTGCGTCTCCGACGTGGTCTGGCTTGCCAAGCCCAACATGCGGTCGAGCGCGGCTAGTCCCTTCCAGTCGCTACCGACGCCGAACACAAGCAGATTGCCCCCGGCGCGCGCCCAATCGCGCAGTGCCACCAGTACCTTGGGCGACTTCTTGGCCAGGCCCTCGAGGTCCGAGAGCGAAACAAGGACTACATCGAGGCTTTGGTAGCACAGCCAATGCTCGGGCAGGGATGCCGCCGGTCGCCAGGCCCACTCAGGAGGAAACACCGCTGGGCTGCCCGGCGGCGCCGCCGGGACAGGACGATACTGCGGTTGAGGAAACAGCGAGGCGAGCTCCGTCACATCGGGCTGTGCCGCCCCGATCAGCAGAACCGCGGGCGCGGACTCGTTCGTGGTGCCAAAACCAAAACCACCACCTCCATTGAGTGATTTCTGCGAAAGCTGAGGCACGTGCCGACCATCTTCCCACGTGTCCAGCGAGTAGCCCTGCCAGACGCTGAAGTCGGGCACGGCAATCGTCGTGCTCGCCGTCGTGGCGCCGGCCGGCAGATCCAAATCCGCCGTGGCCTTGAACTGCGTGTTGTCAGGATTCCAATCGTGATAGCGAACCTCAAAAGACAAGCTGCGATCAGCGGTTGCCGGCGGCCGACAGTTCACCGTAATGGTAACGGGCCGATAGCCAAAACCTTCTGGCCAGGTTGTATCCAGCACGAGCACCATGCCGTTGGGCGCGGGTTTGCCTGTGGGAGGAAGCGTATGCGCTGCTCCACCCGCGTAGGCTTCCGCCGCCAGCAACGCTGACAGCATGCAAATGGTCGCTTTTCGAGAAGTATTTCTCACCTTGCGGCGTGTCGTCAGCGTGGCGAATAGCCACACCAGAAAGAAAGTAAAACCGTGCAGCAGGGCGACGACCACCAGCGACAATAATCCGATCGACGCCCCGACAGCCCAGATGTGACCGCGGACGGCGAACGAGACAACCAAAAAAGCCAGCGAACAACCGGTGACAAGTGACAACAGCCAGCGCAGCGAAAATTGCGGAATCAGCATCCTCTGATTTTGCCACACGTTGCGCTATTTGCAACCGGCGTCGCAGGCGGGAGTTCCGCCGTGCGGCCTCGTCCAGCAACCACCTAGAGGCCCAACTCCACGAGACTGCCATTTGCCACCGGCTACCCGCTGCCGATACGATAACCGTCGGCAATCTATGGTCTGATCCAAGGAGGCAGCAATGTCCGAACTGAAACTTACAGTGGTTGGTTATTCGCTCATTGGCCTGGCAATTGCCGGCAGGGTGGCCACGGCGCAAGAAATTCTTCAAGCGGACATCTTCGCCGGCGAGCCGTTTGGAGTCGGCCGCGTCGAGGTGCTTATCGACCCGGGGATCGACGTGACGGGCGCGGTGGTCTCCGACCGAAATGGACGGGTGTTCTATCCAACGCATTCCGTCTCGACGCGCAAGGTGCGCCGACTGCTGCGCGAGTTGGTTGGGGCGCCGCAAAAGTTGGAGGCCTTCTTCCTGTTCACCGGCAATCAGCCGCTGGAATTAAGTCTCCCTGGCGCCGCGGCGGCCGTCCGAGTGCGGCCCGTCGCAAACGACGCAGGCCATCGGCAGCTTCTCGCCGCCTGGTGGGCGGACTTTGCTTCGCCTGATAAGCGCGAGGATCAATCGAAGGACGATCCCACGATCGTGGAAGACTATCTGATCGGCGCGCTCGCCCGCCGTCTGAGACTGCAGGTCCCCAACGAGTTTCTCTCTCAGGCCGACCGTGGCGATCTGACCCATGCCGTTCGTGTGCTGGGCGGAGCAGAATCAGTTCGTTCGCAGTGGGTGCGACGCGTGGCGCTGGGCCGCGTCGCCAGCGGGGATTCCGACCTCGCGCTTCCCAAGGCATTGTCTTTCCCGGCGCTGAGTCCGCCCGTTGACGACAAGACCAAGATCGAGCCGATTGCCCTGCGCGTGCCACCGGAGCTGCTCTACATCCGCTTCGGCAGCTTTCCCAACTACTTGTGGTTCAGCCATCGGCTGGACGAATGGTCGGGTGAGATCCGCAGCCTGATTTCGGAACGCAGCGTCGATTACGGCCTTCGTAAGCGCCAGTCCGAACAGCTTTGCCTGGAAGAATCGGCACTCGCGGAGCTGCTTGGTCCGGCGGTGATTTCCGATGTTGCGCTGATCGGCGCCGACATGTTCCAGCGAGACGGCGCCGCGATGGGTATCTTGTTCGAAGCCCGCAACTCCGCTCTGCTGGCCAATGACATCAATTCCGATCGGGCGGCGGCACTGAAGGCCAATCCGAGCGGCGTCGATGAGCAGGTGATGATTGGCGACCGCCAGGCGTCGTACATTCACACGCCTGACAATCGGTTGCGTTCTTTTTATGTGGCGATCGACAACTATCATCTTGTCACCACCAGCCGTGCGATTGCCGAGCGCTTCGTGCAGGTGGCAAAGGACGGCAAGACGCTGGGGCGAACCGCCGAGTACCGATTCACCCGCGGCATGTTTGCGACCGACCGCAACGACTCGGTGTTCGTCTATCTGTCGTCGGAGTTTCTGCAAAACCTGGTGAGCCCGCGGTTTCAGGTGGAATTGCAGCGTCGATTGCATTCACTGGCTGAAATGGATGTGCTGGGGGTGGCCCGTGCTGAGGCCAATGGCTCCACGTGGACGAGTCTCTCCGAGACTCGCAAACGCGTCCCGGAAAGCCGCGGCCAAGTGACGGTGCCAAGCATCGCGGAGCTGCGCACTAGCGGCGTGTTGCCCAAGGATTTCGGCGTTCGCAGCGATGGCAGCCGGTTGGAAGAGCGCGACGGCGTGGTGTTCGATACTGTGCGTGGTCCGCGCGGGATGTTTGTTCCGGTTCCCGACGTGCCCATTCAAGGCGTGACGGCCGCCGAAGCGGATGAGTGCCTGCAGGTCGCCAGCAAGTACGCGGCAAGCTGGGAGCAGATGACGCCAATCGTGGCGGCCGTTTCGCGCACTCAGGGCGCTCAAGAAGGGCTGGAGCAGGTCTCACTTGATGTTCGCCTGACGCCGCTGGCGGCCAGGCAGTACCAGTTCCTGGCGTCGCAGCTAGGGGCCCCCACGAAACAGCGACTTGCGACGATTCCCGAAGACACCGCCTCGTTCGACGCCGTGCTGAGCAAGGCGATGGGGAGCGAAGGAGGTGATTATCATCTGTTCGGCGGCCTGCGCAATGTCGACCCTCGACTGGTCTCCGGCACGATGCTTGAAAAAGTCCTGGGCATGTTCGGTGGCAAAGAGCTGGAAGGCTATCTGGGCGCATATCCGCGGCCGGGCATCCTTTGGCTGTTGGGCGCTACCGCGCAGGCGCCCGTCGACGAAGGTGGCTATTCTCAGTTCATTACCGGTTCCTGGCGAAGGATCATCGACCAGTTCACCTTGCTTTCGTTCCAGCCGGAACTGCTCGCCGAGATTACGCCACAATTGAAATTCATTCCGGCTGATCGCCCCGCCCAAGCCTGGATCCATGCAGGCGACTTGCGGGAATCAAAACTTGCGCCCGCACTCAACGCCTTCGGCTTCCGAAAAGCCACCGAGCTGTCGCAGGGCAACGCGCGGTTTCTGAATTCGCTCTCCGAGCAGCTTCATGTGCCACCGGCTGACGCGCTTACCACCGCCGAGTCGCTGTTGTCGGCCAGACTGCTTTGCCCGCTGGGTGGCAAGTACGAACTGGTCGATTCTGGAAATGCTCCCTCGCGCTGGGCCTCGACGGCCTTGGCTGCTGGGGGCGGATCCACGGACCCCACGCCTCGGTCGACGTACGAGTTTCCCGCCCTCTATTGGATACGCGGCGTCGAGGCCGAGGTGCGTTTGACGCAAGAAGAACTCGCCGTCCACGCCCAGATTCAAATGCCGGCGCAAACGCGCAAGACGCCTGCCTTGCAGTTGCCCGGCTTCAGCTTGCCGTTCGGAAACGCCAGGCCAACCAGGCAGCCCGAAGAAATCCCTGCCCCCACCCAAAAGCCGAAACCAACAGGTTCGCCCCGCGAGTTTTAGCCCAAGTGGTAACCGTTCACGGGCCGGGGACTGGCTCATTTTCCCGGCGAATTCGCGCAAGGTGCATCGTTCGGTCAGGAGGTTGTCCTACGTGGTTCCCGGGAAAATGTGCCTCCGTGAACGGTTACCCCCATTCCTTTCAAAGTCTGTAGCAACATTACAGGGTGGAGATTTTGTTGGCCCGTTCACGGGCCATTCCGCGCAGCGGTTTTAGGCCCGTCCTTTAGGACGGGTTTGTCGTCAACCCGACCCGGTTTGGTGAGCCCCGTTCACGGGGCTTCTCGATGAAGGCTTCAGCCGCGCCACGAATGACGCTGGCTTAAGCCAAACAACGAGAAGGCCCCTGAACGGGCCTCCAGAGTGGGCACCGCCGCCGGTCACCCGCCGTTAACGGCGGGCCTACACCGCTCTGGCGGAAAGCCCCGTAAAACGGGGCTGACCACCGTCCTTCGTTCCTATGCCTGCGTTGTTGCTACAGACTTTCCTTTCATTGGATTGTTACTAGTAATCGAGCCGGATTGTGAGGCCATCGTTTCGCGCACCCAGCGCACGCCATACGGTCAAGTCGATCATGTCGGGGATGAAGGTGGTGTGTCCGTCAGCGAAAACCGCATTCACGCCGCCCGGGTGTCGGCTCCGCGCCGCGGTGTGCCATGTGGATGCATCGAAGCCCGGCGCCGCTACTTTCTGGCCTTGTCGATCTGAAAGGCGCCGTTGTTCACGACAGCCGCAGCCGGCGGATTCCCGTTGCAGCAGGTCCACGACTTGGAGGTAACACAGGGCCAGCGGCAACTAAGTCAGCAGGTTGTCCTACGTGGTTCCCGGGAAAATGTGCCTGTCCCCCTGTATTGGCCCCTGGCGCGCCGTTACGCGGGAACCGGTGAGGTTGCGCTCGCCGGCGTGGGCAGCGGAATCGTCGGCGCTGGCGCTGGAGCGTTTTTGATGGCTGGCAGTTTGAGCGTGAAGGCGGTGCCTTTGCCGACGGTGCTTTCCACGCGGATCCGGCCCTGATGGGCTTCGATGACGTCGCGGCAAAAGGAAAGGCCAATGCCAGTGCCGCCTTTGCCGCTGTCGTCGGGACCTTGCTTCGTCGTGTAGTAACGATCGAAAATGCGCGGCAGCTTGTCGGCCGCGATGCCGCTGCCCGCGTCGCGAACCATGAGTTCCACCATGCCGCCGGCCGCATCATGGCTCAGACGAATCATCAACCGACCTCCGCCAGGCATCGCCTGCCGGGCGTTGACCATCAGGTTCATCAGCACTTGTTGAATTTGATTGCCATGGGCCATT
>SXHT01000026.1 GCA_005773095.1 Planctomycetaceae bacterium | reverse complement strand
GCCGGTTGTCGCCGCCAGCGCGAACGCCGCGCATTGGGAAATGGCGGCCGAAGAATCACTCCGGGCAGCCGAACCGGCCAGTGCAGCCGTCGAGTCGGCTGCCGAGCCTGCGGCTCGATCGGACGCGCTCCAACCGGATGCTCAAGAAGCGCCGCCGCCCGCCATCGAGCCCGTGGTCGAAACGCCGCTCGGAAGAACGGTGCAAGACAACCCGGTCCAGCCGCCAGGACTGCCGGCCGTCCCCGACCAACCGCAGTCGGCAATCCCGGGTACGCTTGCGGCGCCTCCATCGCCGGAGCCGGAACCTTCGCCGCCTGCCGTCACCGCTCCGCAGGAAGATGAAATAATCAGCCGACTTCGCGGTCGGTTGCTCAAGGGTGTAGCGTTCGAAAAGGCCCCGCTCCGCCAGTTTGCTGCTTTCGTGTCGGACTACTCGGGCGTCAAGATCACGATAGATGCTGAGTCGCTCAGGGCTGCCGGTATTAAGTCGCCCACCGTCACGGTGCGTACAACCGACGTTTTCGTCGACAAGATATTGCAGTCGGTGCTTGACGAGTTGGGACTGACGTTTGAATCTCGCGATGGCGCGATTGTGATCTTCGCGAATTAAAGCCCAGGGATTGCCATCCCTGGGCTTTCCGTGACTACATGCGTCGCTCCAGTGCTTCCGCCACTTTGCGGCAGCGCCTCATCATCTGGTCAAACTGCCCGAAGTTCATCGACTGATAGCCGTCGCTCAGGGCGTGTTCAGGGTTGGGATGCACCTCGATCATCAAACCGTCCGCGCCGGCCGCCACGCTGGCGACGGCCATGTCCGGCACCAGGTAGGTGTGCCCCGTGCCGTGGCTGGGATCGACGACCACGGGCAAATGCGTTTTGTGGTGCAGGTACGCGACGGTGGCCAAAGGCAGCGTGAACCGCGTGTGATTTTCGAACGTGCGGATGCCGCGCTCGCAGAGCATGACATTGGGATTGCCGCCGTTGAGAACGTACTCGGCGGCGAGCAGCAGTTCTTCGATCGTGGCCGCCGGACCGCGCTTGAGCAGCACGGGCCGATCGATCTTTCCGACCGCTTCAAGCAAGCGGTAATTCTGCATGTTGCGCGCGCCGATTTGCAGCACGTCGGCGTAGTTGGCGATGAGATCGACGTCTTCGGTGGACATTACTTCGGTCACCACGGCAAGTCCCGTTTCGGCCCGCGCGGCGGCAAGCATTTTGAGACCCTCTTCCTTGAGGCCCTGAAAACTGTAGGGGCTGGTGCGCGGCTTGAAGGCCCCACCGCGCAGGGCCGTGGCGCCGGCGGCCTTGACGGCTCGAGCCGATTGGACGATCTGCTCTTCGCTTTCCACCGAGCAGGGCCCCGCGATCACGCCCACCGTGCCACCTCCGACGGTCAGGCTGCCGGCGCGGATGACGGATTGCTCTTTCTTGACTTCCAGGCTGGCCATCTTGTAGGGGGCGAGAATCGGCAGGATCTCCGCCACGCCGGGACCGCTCTCAAGCGACTCTTTGTGGGTCTTGCGATCGTCGCCGACGGCGGCGATCACGGTGCGTTCGGTGCCCACGATTACGTGAGCCTTAAGCCCCAGGCCATTGATTCGATCGACCATGTGTTCGACATCTTTCGGGCTGGCGTCTTTTTGCATGACAACGATCACGGGAGTTTCCTTTCGTGCAGGTAGGGTGAGTGGAGTTTACCAGCCGGCGGTCAACGACCGCACGGCATGGGCAATCATCAAAACAAAAAAAGCCCCGAGACTTTCTCAGTCTCGGGGCTTCGGTTGGTGTTGTGTTCTGCGTTCTCTTTACAACCCGATTCCGGCCCCGCGACTGGGCGGGCTAAAATAAAACCAAAATCGGTCGAACCGGCTGCTCATGCTTAGATTATGGTTGGCGAGGTTTGCGGCCGCAAGTGTGGCAAATAAGGCGGACAATCAACTATTCCGTCGAGTCAGCGTCTCAAGCTCAGGCGGGCGACATAGCAGGTTTTCAGGTAATTTCCAGAGCAAGCTCCTTTGGCAGCTTAAATCATACCATCGAAACCGTACGTCGGGATACCGGCGATATCCGTGAGACAGATGTAGTCTTCCTCGTGTTCGGTCTTGGCGGCGATTTCGTTGCCTGGCACTTGGATTTTCGCCGAAACCATCCCTTTGCCAGTCGCGCGTTCGAACCTTCAGCGCTGTTTTGTTGGGCCGTCGACGGCTTCGATCGGCGGAGCGTGCTGCTGTTTGAGGGCCGCGGTCAATCCTGGCAGATCACTTGCTCCAAACGGCACTTGAATTGTCGAGCCTTCAAAATCCTTTCCGATCGGTTCGTAGCGGCCGCCCAAGTGTTTGGCCAGGAATAGTTCGCTTACGGCGTTGAAGGCCAGACTGTTTTCGGGGCGTGCGAAGCCGTGGCCTTCGTCGGGGAACAGCACGTAGGTAACGGGTATCTTCTTGACCGTCATCGCGGCCACGATCTGGTCGGCCTCCGATTGTTTCACGCGCGGATCATTGGCGCCCTGGCCGATCAACAGCGGTCGCTTGATTTTCTCGACGAAGTTCAGCGGCGAACGTTCCTCGAGCAGCTTCCGCCCTTCCTCGGTGTCCAGATCACCGACGCGGTCTTTGAACATCTGGATCGCCGGCCCCCAGTAGGGTGGTATCGTTTTGAGCAGTGTGAACAGGTTGGACGGGCCGACAATGTCCACACCGCAGGCGAACACTTCCGGGGTAAATGTCATGCCCACAAGCGTCGCGTAACCGCCATAGCTGCCCCCCATGATCGCGACCTTTTGGGGGTCGGCGATCTTTTCTTTCACGGCCCATTCGACGGCGTCGAGCAAGTCATTGTGCATCTTGCCGGCCCACTCCTTGTTCCCCGCGTTGGCGAATGACTTTCCCAAGCCGATCGAGCCGCGGAAGTTCACGTTCAGGGTCGCATAGCCGCGGTTCGAGAGCATCTGCGATTCCGGATCATAACCCCATTCGTCCCGTGCCCAGGGGCCGCCATGGACGGTGAGCACCATCGGCAGTGGTTTGTCGGGCCTGCCGTCGCCGTCGGTGTCAGAATCTTTCGGCAGCGTGAAGTAGCTGACCAGGTTCAGTCCATCACGCGCGTGAATCACGGTCGAGTGCATCTTCACCAGCGGCAGTCCTTCGAGCGCCTTGCGATTGGTGAACAAGAAACGCGTTTCCTTGGCCGGCCGATCGTACAAGTAGTATCGCACCGGGCCGTCGTCCATCAGATAGGCGACGATCCATGTTTTGTCGTCAAGCGTGCGGCTGGGGATCTGCAACTCGCCGTGGGCCACGGTCTCCAGGTAATCGAAGTCCGCCTTGAGCGCGGGATCTAAAATCTTCCACTCGGTACGCTCGTAGTTGAATGAGACGGCTTCGACGGTCTTTTCCGTCGGGTGGCTGATCACGCCATCGATGTCGGCCCTGTCGTGCGCCGCGATGACTGTCGTTTCGCCGTTTTCCAGATCGACGGCTACCAGCGCGCCCGTGTCGCGGCCGCGGCTGTCCATGAGGTACAGGATCTTACCCGACTTGTCGAAACCGGCAGGACTCGTGGTGAGCGTATCCTCCATGCCGATTTTCTGCCAGACTTTCCAGCCCCCATCGCCGTC
>SXHT01000025.1 GCA_005773095.1 Planctomycetaceae bacterium | reverse complement strand
TGGTTGCCCAACGTGGTTCCCGGGAAAATGTGCCTGTCCCCCTCTCTTGGCCCGTGAACGGTTGCCCTGAAGAGATCGGGTGTCGGTTTTGCAGGAGTTCCGTTTTGAGGCGGTTTGCTTGCCGCCAAATGGGGGAACTCCCGCTCGTGAAACGAACCTCAGCCATGTCTTGCCGCAGATTCGCTACATCTCCGATTTTCCGCACATTAAGTCAATTCGTACCTTTTCCGAGGCCGAAAACTTCAATAGGCGGCAACCCCCCATCAGTCCCCTCTCCCCTTGGCAGAGGGAGCATGTCTCCTGAAAGGACTCGCCATGTTCCGGATCTTTATTGGCTGGGATTCTCGTTTCCCTGAACCGGCCGAAGTGCTGGCATACAGCCTGCGAAAACACTCCTCGATTCCGCTCGACATCCGCTATCTGAAACTCGACGAGCTTGGCTTGAACCGTGTCCACGATCCGCTGGCTTCGACCGAGTTCACTTACACGCGTTTCCTGCCACCCTATTTGTGCAACTACCAGGGCACGGCCCTGTTTCTGGATAATGACATGCTCTGCCTTGGCGACATCCAGGAGATCGCCAACTTGGATATGGCGGACTACGCGCTGCGCGTGGTAAAGCATGACTATCAGCCAACGGCGACGGTCAAAATGTACGGCGCGGTGCAGACGTCGTACCCCCGCAAGAATTGGTCGAGCATGATGCTGATGAACTGCAGCAAGTTGCGGCTCTGGACGAAGGAGGTCGTCGAGAGGCAAACCGGGGCCTACCTGCACCGATTTCAAGACATTCCCGACCACCAGATCGGCGACATTCCCAAGACCTGGAATACGCTCGACTGGATGGATAAGACAACCAGGCTGATCCATTGGACCAGCGGCGGCCCCTGGTTCGAGCAATACCGTGATTGCCCGCACAGCGAAGTCTGGTACGCCGCGCAAAAAGAGAACCAAGCGCAACTGCGCCGGATCCGCCTGCCGCAGATGGTGCCGCTTTCGTCGGGCATCTTCGCGCCAGGCGCGCCGGTGTCGATGGCGGGGTCGGCCCTGCATTCGCCCCGCTAATAGTCGTGAGGACCCAAGCAAACGGCTCAAACGCTACACATCTTAAGAATCGCCACAGGTGGTTCACGAAAACCGCGGCATCCGTCTTTGCCTGATCGACAGCGGTGGATTTGTCGGCAGCAATGACAAGTAGCAGAGCCTTCCTGGGCGATGAGTAAGAGATAGCGAGTCGTGCCAAAGGAGGGCAACCGTCAGGCAGGGTGGCTCAGGTCGTTGTCCAGCTTGGGCCGTCGCGTGCGATCCCGAAAGCCGCTCTCAGAACTTCCGCTACGAACGCTGCTTGGCGGTGTCCTTTGCAGCGTGCTTGCCGCCGCAGGTTGCCATTCCGCGGGGCAGGTTGTTTCGTCATGCGCGAGTTGCCCGGCGACCGAGTGGCCGAGCGGATCGCCTGGGGAATTGGCCCGGCATTTCTACTCGCTCGCTTGCGACGCCCAGGAGCAAGGCGACCCTTGCTCGCCCGGCTATTTCTATCAGGCGGCCATTTCGAGTTGGCCCTACTTGTCGTGCGGGGATGGTGCCGGCCTGCCGCCGGCCGACGCGTGGCAGATCTATCAGGCGAGCGTGGCGGGGCTCATCGCCGAAGGGCAGCGGTTGGGCCAGTTCAATCGAAACGGAAAATTGCTGGTGAACCTGCCAGGCGAAGTGGTTGCCGTTCCCATTGCTTGCCTGGGCCTGCCGTGGGAACCAAGCGACATCGGCAAGATCGTCGTCATCGAATCCCACGCGGACAGCAAGCTCGCAAACTATCACTCCTGCCCGGGCATTGGCGTGCCGGTTGTTGCCATGCGAGAACCGGGCAACAGCCCCCACGCGGCGGAACGGTTCTTTACCAGGCAAATGCCGTTTGCGGCCACGGCCGTGTTGCGCCCGCCGCAAAGGGCACAGATCACTCCCACGGTAGAGTGGAACAGTCCGCTCTCGCTCCCCGACCATCGCCACGATGGTGCCCACCTCAAAAGAGGACAGTCCCAGACTCCCCGGTATGAGCCAGTCCCCGCCGTGCTCGAACTCTACGATTCGCTGGAGGTTCGCACGGTCGATGTCGACGGCCTATCAATTGCCATGGCGCGCGACATCAGCGCGCCGTTCGACTATCAGTTGAAAACGACCGAGAGCACGGGCGTGCTGGGGTTTCTCGACCCAGGCGTGCCTGAAGAATCGCAAGGACTGCGATTCGTTGAACCTTACCAGCCGGGGAAGATTCCGATTGTCTTTATCCATGGGTTACTCTCCGACCCGTCCACCTGGTTCGACACGGCCAACGACCTGCGCGAGGAGGCATGGTTCAACGAGCACTATCAGATTTGGGGATTTCGCTACGCATCGGGCAAGCCGTTTGTGACCTCGGCCATGGATCTGCGGAACCAGTTGCAACAGGCCGTCGTCACGTTGGATCCACAACGGTCTGATTCGGCACTGCGGCAGATGGTGCTGGTGGGTCATAGTATGGGCGGGTTGATCGCCAAGCTTCAGATAGCTGAGAGCGAAGATCGTATCTGGCACTCGTTTGCTAGCGTGCCTTTTGCATCGCTGCGGGCCAGCGGAGAACTTCGATCGAACCTGGCCGAGCGATGTTTCTTCGTACCGCTGCCGTTCGTGCGGCGCGTGATCTTGATCGCCACACCACACGGCGGTTCGTCGTTCGCCACGCGGGGAGTCGGACGCCTGGGGGCTTCGTTGGTGCAGCCCGCCGAGGAAGCCGAGCAGTTGCACGACCAACTGGTCGCCGCGAATCCGGGCGTGTTCTCGCCGCAGTTCGAACGTCGCGTGCCGACCAGCATCGACCTGCTCGAACCCGAGGATCCCACGCTGCAGGCGATCCGCACGATGCGCGTCTCGCCGCGTGTCTGCCTGTACTCCATTATTGGCACTGGACGAACCATGTTGGTCGAAGGTCCGGGTGACGGCGCCGTCTCCGTCGCAAGCGCGGTGCACCCGGGCGTCGTCAGCCAGCGGTTTGTCGATGCCACCCACACCGAGATCCAGCGCCATCCAGACACGCAAGCCGAGATTCGCGCGATTCTGCAATCGCATCTAGCCGAATAAGGTCCGCCGCCTGTCGCTGATGCGGCGAGACGTCACGGTGGATGGTATGGAAGACACCACGCTGACGCTTGAATCTCCCTCGGAATCGCCGCCGGAATGGCCACGGCGCGCGTCATTTTGCGTCCGCGCAAGGCGCGGCCTTTTTACGGTCGCCACCCGTGGGTGCTCGATACGGCCGTCGCTCATATCGATGGTTCGCCAGCCGACGGCGACGTCGTCGAACTGATTGCCGAGAACGGCAAGTTCGTGGCCCGTGGCATCTTCAGCTCGCAAAGCCGGATTCGCGTCCGCCTGCTGACGTGGAACCCCACCGAAGCGATCAATGATGATTTCCTCCGTCAACGATTGCAGGCCGCCTTGCAGTTGCGCCGCGCACTGGGTTTCGATCGGCCCGACGGTGCCGCCCGCCAGGTGTTCAGCGAAGCCGACGGACTGACCGGTTTGATCGTCGACCGCTATGGGCCCTATCTCGCAGTGCAAGTGAACGCGCACGCCATGGCGCTACGCCTGCCGGCTCTCGGCAGGCAGTGCCCGAAGCCATGCGGGCCTATCACCGCCTCAATCGGCTGGCAGTCGATCTGCTGGAACCGGGGGGAATTTTGGTCGCGTGCAGTTGCTCGGGCCATTTGACCCGCGAGGACTTCTTGTACATGCTGGTGGGCGTCTCCCAGAAAACGAAGCGAGACATTCAGATCCTGGAGCAGTGCGGCGCGGCAGCCGATCATCCGGTGAGCGCCGCCTGCCTGGAGACCGAGTACCTGAAATGCTTCATCTGCCGCGCGGCAAATTAGACGAGCCCTCACACTTCATCGACTGGCGGTGCCGATTGGATTGGTACGGTCAGCCGGTAGCCGCAGCGGCGTAGGATGTAGAGCGGTATGAAGCGGAGTTCCAAGCGACAACTGGCGCTGCTGATTTTCCTGGTGGGCTTTGTGGTGATTGGTGTGCAGAGACGGCGGCGGAGTTGGCGGCCTTGCGACGGAGTATCGCTCGCGGCGTTCCGTTCGGGGAAGCTTCGTGGATGGAGCGGATGATCGGCAAACTGGACCTGGAATCGACCATCCGCCCCCGCGGCAGGCCCCGCAAACCGA
>SXHT01000182.1 GCA_005773095.1 Planctomycetaceae bacterium | reverse complement strand
TTGGTGACGGTCGGTGAGCCGAAGCTCTTCTGCAAAATGACATTGCGCCCCTTGGGGCCCAAAGTCACCTTGACGGCCCGGGCCAACTTGCCGATACCGCGACGCATCGCCTCGCGGGCCTCCTGATCAAATGCAATCATCGTGGCCATAAATAAAACTCCTCGTGTGTGTGTGTTTTGTATTCGGGTGGGTTCGCGTGATCGTGGGTGGCGCGCCGCCAGGGATGCAATCCCTCGACATGGGATTGAACACCCATGCAGTTGCCTCAGACGATCACGGCGAGAATGTCTTCCTCACGCATGAGCAGCAACTCTTCCTCGTTGATCTTGATCGTTTCAGGCGCATAGCTGGTGAACAGCACCTGGTCCCCCACCTTCACTTGCAGGGGAGCCCGCTTCCCGTTGTCAAGCACCCGGCCATCACCGACGCTGATGACCGTGCCACGCGATGGCTTGTCCTTGGCGGTGTCGGGCAAAAGAATACCCCCCGAGGTTTTCTCCTCCGCTTCTTCGCGTTCAACCACCACTCGATCTCCCAAGGGCTGAATCTTTCCGGCCACCGCCGATCTTTTTTTGGGCCTGGTTGCAGTCGCAGTCATACGTGCATTGCCTCCACATGTGAGTTTATTGGGACGTTTCTTTAAGTGGCCGCGACCAACATTCGCGACCTGATTGCCTGCCATACTTGGCGCATGAATCGCCCTGGCCGGATCAGAAAGCAAGTGCCGCGCCGAAGGACGGAATGGGATCGTAAGTCATTTAAATAAAATGTCTTATAGTGAATCCCCCAATCCACCAGCTGCGTCACTCGCCTGACAAAACCGCGGAAGGGCACACCCCACGGACACCTTCCCTGCCAAACTGACAGCTTCCGAGGATCAATAGCGTTTTCACCCGAACCGTGATAAAATGGGATGTCTAAGTGCTATGCATCACCTGCTGCGTTCCATCCACTGCTCCGATGCCATTTGACTGCTTACGATATCACCGCCCAGCGCTCTACGCCGCGGTCGCGCTGGCCGTGGGATTGGCGTCGGGCCTCAAGGCTCTTGCCGTGCCGCTTGAGCCGACCGAACTCGAGCAATACATGCTCGAACTTATCAACCGGGCACGCGCCCATCCTGAGGCGGAGGCGGCGCGGTTCAATATCAGATTGAACGAAGGCTTGCCCAGCGGAACCATTGCGCCGACACCCAAGCAACCGCTGGCGTTCAACTTCAACCTGGTAGACTCAGCGCGGGACCACAGTCAATGGATGATCGACCAGGATGTTTTTCAGCATACCGGTCCTGGCGGAAATCATCCGTCCGACCGCGCTCGAAACGCGGGTTACGACCTGTGGGCACCCTGGGGCGTGGGAGAAAACCTGGCCTGGCAAGGGGTCACTCGCAGCAGTCCCCAGCCGTTATTCATCACGACACAGCTCCATGAGGGATTGTTCGTGGACCAGAACATCGACGACCGCGGCCATCGCACGAACATGCTGGCCGAGGGTTTCCAAGAAGCCGGTGTGGGGATCGTCACCGGCAGCTTCGTCAACGGCAGTAAAACGTACAACGCCGTGATGATCACCACGGACTTCGCCTACCGGGCAGGCAATGCCTTTCTTACCGGCGTGGTTTATCAGGACCATGATGGAAACGAGTTTTATTCGCCCGACGGCGAGGGCTACAACAATATCGCCATTCGTGCCGTCAGCCCATCCACCGGCGCCGTGTACCAGACCACGTCGTTCGGTTCGGGGGGCTATTCGCTGCAGATTCCCGCCGGGACGTATGATGTCACGGTGGGCGGCGGCGCTTTGCTGGAAACGACATTTCTGGACCTGGTCATGGGCACGAAGAACGTCAAGCTCGACCTGGTGGATTCCGACCAATTGCGTCCATGGTCGAATCCGGCGAATCGTTTTGATACCGACAGAAATGGCCGCATCGAGCCGCACGACGCATTGGTGTTGATTGATGAGCTGAATCGTTTCGGTGTTCGCTCCCTTTCGACGCCGCCGGTTTTGATGCCGGAGACTTACTTTGACGTTGACCGTGATGCTTTTTTCTCGCCGGGCGACTTACTGCCGGTGATTGACGCCGTGAACCGAGCATTTGGATCCGTCCCGAGCGGCCAATCAGCGGGTGGGGTATTGTCGTTCGTCGAGACTTCCCATCTGGCCGCAGTGCCGGAACCGGGCAGTTTATTTCTCGCCCTGCTGGGCATCTCAAGCCTGCTGACGCTGGCTCGTGTGCGTGGTAAGCTACCGAAGTAGGACGGATTTTCAATCCGTCCCCGTCTCTTGGCTCGTGAACGGTTACCGATTCTCACCAACTGCACTTTCTGAGAAAGATCTCGCCCGTAGCGTCAACCTTCCAACCGCCTCCCTCCTCAAACAGACCCGTGCTACTAACGTCGCAAATCTTCGCACGCCGCGCAATTTTCTTGAACAGGAGGCAACAGAGAAAACAGAGGGGTCGGGTGGTATTTCTTGGGCCTTCTCTGCCTTCTCTGTTATCTCCTGTTAAATTCTTTGGTTGCGGCCACGGGCCGCGCCGTGCTTCCCGTGGCTGAAGCGAGCGACCAAAGCCGGCGCCGGATTCTCATGCGGATCATCGAGTCCCGGGATCAACGCTTCTCCGGGTGGCTACAACGCCTGGTGTCGAGGGGCATCGCCGTGGTTGCCTGGCTGTACGCGGGTATCCTCGTCACCGTCTGGCTCTTGATCTACCTGACGGGCGACCGCTGGTGGTTGGGGACGGTGCTGCTGTTTGGTCCGCGCTGGATTTGGGGCGCACCCTTGTTCGTACTCGTGCCGGTATCGGCCGTAGCGCGCCGGCGGACGCTTTGGATTCTCCTGGCCTCGGCCGTGGTAGTGGTTTGGCCAATCATGGGAATCTGCGTCCACGGGAGCTGGATGCAGGTGGAGGACCCGGCGGCCCTGCGCGTGCTTACTCTTAATACGGACGCCGCCATGGTCGATCCTGAGGCGTTGGCGAGGTTCGTCGTGACTTCCAACGCCGACGTCGTTGCCCTCCAAGAGTGCAATGCCGAAATGCATTTTCGCTGGCCCTACGACTGGCACGTCCGCCAGGCGGGACCGCTGTTGCTCGCCTCCAGGTACCCGATCGTTTCGGTCGAGACATCCACGCGCGCGACACCCGTCAGCCCGTGGCCCCCCATCCATGGACTCTGCTGCGAGCTGGAAACGCCCCGGGGACTGCTGGCCGTTTGCACCGTTCATTTACGGACGGCCCGGTACGGTCTGGCGGAAGTACTCGACCGTTCCACAATTCTTCGACCCAGCCGCAAGGGCAAGCTGATCGCGGAGACCGAGAATCGTCGGGCCGAATCGCGGCAACTCCGTGAATGGCTGGCGGCTCGCAAGTTGCAACCCATCATCGCCGGCGATTTCAACATGCCGGTCGAGAGCGCCATCTACCGGCAATGCTGGTCCCGCTACACCAACGCGTTCTCGAAAACCGGTTGGGGGTTCGGTCACACGAAGTTCACCCCGGTCGGCTCCTATCGTTACGGCGCACGCATCGACCACGTGCTAAGTGGTCCTGACTGGCAGCCTCGCCGGTGTTGGGTCGGGCCGGACGTCGGCCCCGAACATCGGCCCGTGCTCGCAGAATTGGTCCGGCAACGCGACAGACCGCGCGCCGATTGATCCTGCCCGGGGTAACCGTTCACGGGCCGGGGGCTGGTTCATTTTCCCGGCGGATTCGCGAGAGGCGGTTCATCCTACAGGGCCGATAAGTGTTTTACATTCGGCAATCTGGTAGGGCCGGCTTTGCCGGCCATGGATGGGAAAGTCACGTGAATCCGGCCGGCACAGCCGGCCCTACATCGCAAAAACTGATCGGCCGTGCCCGACAGGTATCCCGACTGCCAGCGCCGATCAGTGTTTTACGTTCGGCAACCTGGTAGGGCCGGCTGTGCCGGCCGTGGATGGGAGAGTCACGCGAATCCAGCCGGCACAGCCGGCCCTATAGCGGATAACGGATTGGCCCTGGTTCATCCTGTTGGGTGGTTACCCAACGTGGTTCCCCGGCAAATGTGCCTGTCCCCCACTCTTGGCCCGTGAACGGTTGCCCGCCAGTTACTCGCGAGTCCGGCCCCTCTCGCGCCGTCCGTTCGCGCCCTCGGCCAGGCCGGTCGTAAACGGCCGGTCGTGCGGGGCCCTCCGCCTTTGCGGCGTGGCACGGGGAGCGGAGACCTCGTTACGCGGCATACAATTCTGCCAGAGCAGCGTCTTGAAGCTGTGCACTCGACAATGACCCGGTGATTTGGCCATTTTCCGCGAGTTGGCAACCCAATAATTCGCCGCCGGCAGTGGTCTCGTCCAAGTCGGAGAGGATTCGGTCCCGCAGACAATGCGCGGAGCGAATCTGCCGAGCGATTTGCTCGCCCCACGCCCCAGCGCGGCGCGGTCCGCTCAGCCCGGCAGGGCGCAGGCCTCGCACGGCCCGGACCGCCTCCATGGACCGCCCCGCGCCGCCGGCCGCTTGTGCCGACGCCCCGAAACCTGCCAACGCATCGCTGATCGGCACGTCAGCTTGACCCGCAGCTGGAGCAGCGCCTTCCGCCGCGTATGCATTGCTTGCCAAGGCGGCCGAGAGCGGATTGGCCAGGTCTCCGTCGCTGACCGAAGCCGAAGCCGCACCCTGATCAGGGGCTGACCGTACCGTCAACCCCGCGATCAGGACGTTCAAATTCTCGCCCCCCAGATCCCGCAACCGCAAGCTCAATTGCCGGTCCATCACCAGAGTCGAGTAGGTGTTGGAGACCACGGTCATGTTCGTCGATACCTCATCGACCTGGATCCCCTCGAGGGATACCGCCATCCGGTCTCGCAAGGCAGTCGGGTCGCCGAGCTGCACTGTGACCTCGTACACGCCGTTCGGCAGGTCGACGGCAAACGTACCGTCCGCCGTGTAGTTGAAGTCGCGGCTCACTGAGTTGCCAATTCCGCGGTCGATGGCATTGATCGTGCCACTCTGCCAGCCAAATTTCAGGCTGCTGGTGTACCGAGTTCGGTTTTCCACACGCTGGTAGCCCGTCTCGACCACCGAGGTCGAGGTGCCAAAGTCAAAACTGAGGGCCGTGGCGGGCTCTTCATCGTCCGTCACCAACACGGTTGCCGTCCCGCTGAGATAGCCTGTGGCGGAGGCGGTTATGACGACCGTCTGCGCACCGTCGTGCAGGAAATCGTCGACCGCGGTCAGGTCGAAGCTTGCCGTGGATTCTCCCGCCGCAATCACAACGGTCGTGGGCGCCGTCAATTCGCTGTTGTTACTGCCCCCCAAGACGACGGTCAACGCGTCGTCGAGCGGGCCGTTCCGCGTAACCGTTCCCCACCCGGGCAGATTACCGGCCGTCTCGGAACAAAAACTGTCGGCCGTCGAGACCGTGACCGCCAGCGGGAAATCGTCGTTCACAATCGTCCCGACCGCTTGCGGATCGGCGATCCAGACTTCTCCTGCGCTAAGCAAACTGACCATGAATGTTTCGGCAGACTCGACGCTCCAATCCCCAATAACGGGGACATGAATCGTGGCTGAGGTCTGGCCGGCGCCGATGATCAGGGTGCCATGGGTGTCCTGAAAGTCGCTGCCCGGCGTCGCCGTTCCCGTAGCCGTCGCGTAGGTCAGGGCGAGGTCATTTGCCAGTGGCTCGGAAAGGCTGACCGTAAACGAACCGTCTTGTGTGCCAGATTGACCTTCGATCAGCGACCCATCCGCAATCGTGATCCGAGGGCCGGAATACACCGAGACAATCTCCAGCCCGGCAATCGCGGCATAGTGGTTCGAGCCTCCCATGTCACGCAGCCGGAAGGTCAATTGGCCATCGTTGACCTGAACCACGCCTTCCCACGGCGGCAGCACCGTTTTGTTGCGAGTCAGGAGGCCAGAACTCACCCCTTCCACGGTGACTTCCATGAGGTCGCGCACTTTCTTGCGGTCCCCGACAAAGGCGCGAACCTGGTAGTTGCCGTTGGCGAGGTCCACGGCAAACGTGGCGTCCGTCGTATAGTTGTTGTCGCGCTCAAGGGAATTGCCGCTCGACCGGGACGCAGCAGAAACCGTTCCGCTGACCCAACCGTAGCCCAGCGACGCGGAATACTGCGTCGTATTGACGACCCGTGACCAACCGGCCTCCAACGCCGACGTCGCCTTGCCGAAGTCGTAGCGCCCGACGATCTGCTCATACACGACCACATTGCCGTTGGCCTCCGCCGCGGAGTTGATGTTCCCCGCGACGTCCTGCACTCGATTTGCGTCAAGATTGGCAATCACGGTCCCGGTCTGGCTCGCGCCGGAAACCGTCGCGGTATACCGCGTTTGACTCCCGACAAGATTGCTGGCCGCAGCCCCCGTGGCCGTCCCCCCCACCCGCAGATCGCTGGCGTCGAGACCATACACGTACTCGGTGAACTCAAGCTCGAAGTTTACAGCGCCCGTGTTTGTGACGGCCGATTGTCCGGCGGTCCGACGAATCACCGCATGGGGACCCGCCGTGTCAATCGTTACCAACACCGAGGCCGAATGTGCTGACTCCAACTGGCCCGGTTCGGTTTGGCAGGCGGTAACAGCGTGGGCGCCATCGGACAGCAACAGCGCGCCGTCGGTCTGCGTAGGTCGATCCGGTTCCCTCGCCATGCGCGCCGCCTCTCAATCGGCATTTACGTGCTTCTGCGGCGAACGACCGCAGCCATTTCCAGCGGTTCCACCTCGCGGACCAGCTTTCCCAGCCACCACAGCACCAAGGCAAACAGGGCCGCGGCATAGAGGATCATCGCCCACCCTGCCACGTCGTGGCTGAACTTCCTGGCAGCCTCTCCTGAAACGTACTGATAAAGCAGACCCGTGACCACCACCCGCGTGGCGTTCGCCACCAAAGCGATCGGAATCACGCTTGCCAGCAGGATTGCGTTCTCCCACCACGCCCGCCGCATAATCACCACGTAAGCGAAGGCCAAAGCGGCGATGCCAATGAAGATCCGCAGTCCCGAGCAAGCCTGCTCGACCTCCAGCGTTTGTTCGCCCAAATAGATCGTGTGCCCTTCGACTAAAGCGGGCTGGCCGAGCAATTGCAGCGCCCAGCCACTTAATTTCGTGGCGATTGTTTGCAGTGGCAGGCTGAGGGCCAACTCCACTCGGAACGGCAGGCGCACCATGAAAAACAGAAAAACCACCGAGGGGAGGCTCCACCAAACGAACGCCGATCCCAGAAAAAACCAGACGACCCCGGCGATCCACAGCGGAATCGACCAGCCGTCCAGGGAATCGAAGTAATACCAGGCCCCCGCGATGCGGACAGCACCGCTGATTGCCACGAGGACCAGTCCAGGCCACGCCAGACCCGCAGCCGCGACGGGCATGCGATCGCGGCGCGTCCATAAGAACAGGATGGCCAACGGTGCCACGAGGTAGCCGTGGCTGTAGTCCTGCACATGGTCCCACGTGTGCACGAGGGCACACAGCGTAGGCCAGTACGACCAGATTCCCACCGCCGCCAACAGGATGCCCGCAATCAGCCATCTCGGAGTTCCCAGCAACGGCTCGCTCTGCGGTTTAGGTACAGCACCAGACGCGGCGCTACCTGCGAGCACCGGGGGAAGCGGCCCACGAACAAGTTCATTCATTGCTGCCGTGTTTTGATGCCGATGCTTTTTCGAAAGACTGAATCATGCGACGTAACCGTTCACGGGCCAAGAGAGGGGGACAGGCACATTTTCCCGGGAACCACGTTGGACAACCTCATGACAGGACGATGCACCTCGCGCGAATTCGCCGGGAAAATGCGCCAGTCCCCGGCCCGTGGAATCGAGCCGTGCGGTGGTTTGCTCAGCGCGCACTCCGTTCCCGTGGGTGACACAAAGCACCTCGCCCTTGTATTCGACGATCTGCCTAGGATTATTGCCATTCCTGCGCAATCCCTTGCTCGTGGTCCCTTATTGCGCCGCCATCACGGACGCAACGCGTGCCCCATTCGTAGTCACTTAACTGGCAATGCATTTCCCTGCTTCCCGTAATGCGGCTCCGGCCTGATGCCGAGTTTGGCTCCGCTTCTCCGGACTGTGATAATCTAAACCAAACACATGCTAATTGCAACGCGTTGGGGACGCCGGACGCGGCTACGCATTGTCTCAAAATATGGGGAGTTTGCGGTCGCCAGTCTTCAGCCACGGCCAATCCGTTATCCGCTGTAGGGCCGGCTGTGCCGGCCGGGTAACCGCTGACGGGCCAAGACAGGGGGGACAGGCACATCTTCCCGGGAACCACGTTGGACAACTTTCTGACCGAACGATGCGCCTCTCGCGAATTCGCCGCGAAAATGAGCCAGTCCCCGGCGCGTGAACGGTTACCCGGCCGGATTCGCGTGACTTTCCCATCCACGGCCGGCAAAGCGGGCCCTACCAGGTTGAAGAATGTAAAACACTGATTGGCCCCGAGTCTTCAGCGACATTCCTTGACAGCCAACAACTTGTGGCGAACTCAGCCGTCAACACTTGCCTGCGAACAAGTTTCCAGCACATCCACAAACACCGGCAACGTGATCGCCTTCGGGTGGCTGACTTCGCAGCTCAAGAGCCGCTGGAGCTTCCGCCGCAACCAGGCGATCTCCTCGTGCTGCTGCGGGCGCAAAAGCCTGTCGCGCTGGTGGCAAAACTGTTCGAACGAAAAATGCTGCAAGCGGCGATAGGAACGCGCATTCGTGTCTGATACGATAGGCAGGTTGGAAGTTTTCTCAGAAAATGCAGTCAGGAGCAGAACGCATGAAGGATCCGCAGGATCTGGTCTCGATTTATCAAGCGGCAAACTCGATTGAAGCCAACCTCGTCAGGAACCTGTTGGCCGATGAGGGCATCGACGCGGTGGTGTCCGAGGAAAACGAACCGCTGGCCGGCCTCGACATCACACCTCCCGACGTGCTGGTACGGGCGGCCGACGAGCAACGTGGCCGCAATTTCATCGCCGAGTACGAGGAAAAGCTGATTGAGGAGGCAGAGAAGGGGGGCTCCGACGACGATGATCCAGACCTTGAAAGCGGCCACGAGTAATCGCTTCAAGCACCGACCTCAAGCCCTACAATCGGCACAAACACCACAAACACCGCGATGGCCAGCGGTCGGATGAATTCGCGCCTGGCATGGGCTGACAACGACGAAATAAAATGATTGACGGGCATGGCGCAAGGCGTAGTCTTGCCTGAAACAGTGCGTCCCATCCTCATCGTCCGTTGGCAGGCCGTTGCGATGCAATCCCCGCTGACCAGAACCGTTGCGTTTGCAGCGTTGCTGATGCTCCGGCCTTGCATCGCGGCGCCCATCGCTCACACTCCGCTCGTTCAGCAGTTCGACTCACTCGACCGAAATGCAAAGCAAGTCTTTTTGCGTTTCTGGCTCGTGGAACGTTTCGATAAGGCGGCGCGAATCGCAATTTCAGAAGATGAGCGAGAGCGGAAGTCGTTGCGTTATGCCGATGTGCTCAAACGGGTCGCGGCGGGAGATGTGCTTTCAAGCCGTGGCCTGAACCAGTTGATTGATGAAGTCGCGAACATCGAAAAGCGGGCAATCGAC
The DNA here is from genome assembly GCA_005773095.1 of Planctomycetaceae bacterium. Lineage (GTDB taxonomy): Bacteria > Planctomycetota > Planctomycetia > Pirellulales > PALSA-1355 > SXHT01. Next base: position 12,918 of record SXHT01000182.1, on the reverse strand, counting down.
CAGCTCTCATTGCGGTACCGAGTGCGGGTATATGGTCGCTTTCGCGCCGAGCGAGCGGAATACGACCGTCGCATGGCCGTCTGGCGAAAGCTGATATCCGCATGGGAAGCGACCGACGCGCGTGCCCCCGAAGGGGCGAAAGTGATTGACTGGCTTCAAGTCGCACTCGACCGAATGCGGTACGACGAAGCCGCGGTGCTTCCGGCGTTACCAAGATTTAGCCAATGGACCGAGCCGCAAATCGCCACGAAAGCGCCGGCCGCCACACGAGGCAGTTTGCCTTTGTTGGGACCGACGGAGCAGACGACTCCACGTCATGTCTCCGCGGACCCGCCGATGAAATTACCAGCAGCGCTCTCCAGGCAGCCCGCGATTGACAACTTGTCGAATACGCTGCCCAATTCGCCCCGCATGGCGCATCGGGCTGAAAAGCCAACTGTTCCGAAGGTTGAACCACCGCCCCGAGGTGTGGTCCACGACGTGTCTGAGGTAACTGCACCGCCGGAATCTCTCCGCACGCTCGATCAGACCAACGCGGAGCCCCACGTGATGATCGACCTCGAAGAACTTTCGGTGCGCATTCGCGGCTACAATCTGGCGATCCAGGAACTATCGGCCGTTTTGCAAAACGAGGATACCTGGACGAACGAGCGACTGGCGGAAGCTCTCGACGAGCTGGCGGACCTGGCGGATCGGCGCTCGCAGCTTTCGCTCTATCGCGAGCTGATCTCGGCCGATGAACAGCAGCATGTCGGCGCGATGTCCTCTCTGGATGCCTCCGTGGCGCTCTTGGGAGCCAAGATTTTTTCTGCCCGCGAGGCGCTGCTGGCGTCCGAGGACGAAAACTCATCGTCCGTCGCCGCCCTCAACGAACTTTCTCACAAGCTGGCGACGCTGGCGGCAAAACGCGCCAGGTAGAAGCGGAGCGCTCAACGGACGGAAACGGTACCGATCTCCCCGTTCCGCATTTCCAACTGCCCTTTCATCGGGCGTCTGAATCTGCTACTTAACCCGCCGAAACTCACTCTGGTTCTTGGTGCTATCACGGCCGACGGAATGCCCGGACAGCACGTTACCTTCCTGGGATGGAACTCATGAAGCGCTGGATGGTTCGCCTGGCGGCGTTGTCGACGGTGGTGCTGGCCGCGCTGGTGCTGTTTGCCCACGGCTACCGAGGTGGTGATCGCAAGGAGCAGGCGGAAAAGCTCGAGCGAAGGCAAGGCGCCGAGCCGGCCATCAAGCCAATTCCCCTGGCCGCCGAGCCGGAAATCACGGCCGACCGTGGCGACCCGTTTGCCAATCGCCCTCGATTTGTCGAGCAGGCCAGACCCAGCGAGACATCTAACGATCGATACGCCCAGCCGACAAGCCACGAAGAGCCAGCGGCAGGCACATCGGCCGAATTGCAGGAGCCTCGCCGGCTCGACGCTCTCGATAACGCTCCCGACGACGCTCCCGATAACGCTGCTCTGCTACCCGTCGCGCGCAGCCCGGCTGCCATCCGCGCGGCCGATCATGCCCAGAATAAATCCGTCACGCCCACCGCGATCACTGAGCCTGCCGACTCGTCGGAAGCAGTGGCGCCCGCCGTCGCTGGTCCCGCGGAAGCCTTGACCACGGACGCCGACCCTCCAAGCCTTACCGAACCAGGCCCCGCCGAACAATCTCATAACGGCAATCGTTATGGCCGGCCATCGGTGAATGCGCGCGTTGAATTGCCGTCGCGGGCCGCTGACGCAGCCGGCCTGGAAAACGTCGCGGAAAGCTCGGCAGATACTTCGGCGTTTGCTTCTCCGGCCGGTCGCGAAGCCCGTTTTGCGGCGTCCCCTGGCAACGGCCGACCAGGCGATCGCCAACTGGAAGGAATTCAATCCCCCAGCCTGGTGATCGAGAAGCGCGCTCCCGCCGAAATCCAGGTTGGCAAGCCGGTCACGATTCTGATTCACGTTCGCAACGCCGGTCAGGTTGCCGCCAGCGGTGTGGAAATTCACGATTCGGTGCCGCAAGGCGCTGAACTAGTAAGCACCAAACCAAGCGCCGTGGACGACGGCGGCAAGCTGGTGTGGCAGCTTGGCACACTCACGCCGAACGATGAGACGACCGTCGAGATGCAAGTCATGCCCATCACCGAAGGCGAAATTGGCTCGGTCGCTTCGGTGTCGTTTAGCGCTCAAGCGTCCGCTCGCAGCAAGGTCACGCGGCCGCAGCTCAAGCTCGAAGCGACCGCGCCGAAAAAAGTCCTCATCGGCGAAAGTGCAACGCTCCGCATTCGCGTGAGCAACCCGGGCAGCGGACCCGCCACCGGTGTCGTGCTCACGGAAGAAGTGCCCGAGGGCTTCAAGCACGAAGGTGGCAAGCGACTTGAGTTCGAAGTCGGCAAACTCGCCCCGGGTGAAAGCCGTGAGATGGAACTCTCAATGATCGCCGTGCAGCCGGGCATCGTGACCAACCAGTTAACCGCCGACGGCGACGCGAATCTGCACGCCGCAGACCAGGCTGAAATCGAAGTCATCGCCCCCGCCCTCAAGGTTGGGTTACAGGGTCCCAAGCGTCGCTACCTCCAGCGAAATGCCACCTACACCGTATCGGTCGCGAATCCTGGCACCGCCCCGGCCAAGAGCATCGAACTCGTAGCCACCCTGCCCCGCGGTTTGAAGTTTGTGGAGGCGAATAATGCGGGCCAATACGACGCCACGGCACACACCATCATCTGGAGTCTCGATGAGCTACCCGCCGGCGAAAGCGGAACCGTTACGCTCACGACGCTGGCTGTCGAGCCGGGCGACCTCAAGCTGCAAATCGCCGGCAAGGCGGCGATGGGTCTGGCCGACTCGCTTGAGGAAGAAGTCGCTGTCGAAGGCGTGGCCGCCATCTTCTTCGAACTGGTGGACGTCAACGACCCGATCGAAGTCGGCGGTGAAACAACGTACGAAATCCGCGTGATTAATCAAGGATCCGCCGCCGCCAGCGGCGTGCGACTCGTGGCGCTGTTGCCTCCCGAGCTGAAAGCGCTCGATGCGGCTGGCCCGGTCTCGCACACCATCGAGCCAGGCCGCGTGCTGTTTGAGCCGCTCACTCAACTGGCCCCGAAGGCCGACACGATGTACACGCTCAGAGTCCAAGGCACCGCCGCCGGCGACCTGCGACTGAAAGTCCAAATCGTGACCGATCAGATCACCAACCCGGTCACCAAAGAAGAAAGCACGCGCGTCTATTCGGACGAGTGACGCGTCCTGCGACGTGCCTCGGGCTCAGATTAAATCTTGACGATTACGTGGAAGGCTGCGCAGTCGAGCGATCAGGCGGTTCAATGAGCCGCGCTGGAAATCGAACGTACTTTCGTCCGCTCGCTTTCTGCTGCTCTTTCAAATCACGGTAAATTGCAGCGAGATCGTAATTGAAACTGGCGGCATGTTCTTCGCGAGCTTTGCGAACTTCAGCGACGATGGGATCATTCTTCATCGGGATCTTCCTCCAACAGTTCTTCGGGAGTGCAGATGATCGGCGGCTGGTATCCCGCCGCACGACACACCAATTCAATTCGAGCGCGCATTAAGGCGTTAGCCAAGTGCCGGCAATTCCACGTCACCAAATAGTCAATACCATTCGTCGCGGCCAAAGCCAGATGGAGGGCATCTTCCGCCGCTTTCTTGGGAACGGCCTGTTCGGCAATTAGTTGGCCAGCTAATTCGAGGTCGGAATCTGTGATCTCCAAGAGCGTCAGCGTGTCGAGCACCAGCAGACGCTCACGAGCAGCTTCGGCGTCACCGGCCTTGGATTCTCGAACAACAAGTTCCGAAGCGACGATCTGAAAACGTTCTCGGCAATTCTTCCACCAATCACGAGTTAGCTGTTGGTGAGCCGCGATGATCAAATCTCGGCTTGGCCAAGCGGTCAGGTAGCTGACCACGGTAGTTTCGATATAGATCGTTGGCTTCATCCCGTAATTGTACCATTCGACCGCTCAGCACCGGAAGTGATTTCTCAACCTGGGAGGAGATAGAGCCTGCCCAATTTTCCACGCAGGTGGCGCATCAGCGGTTCGTGCGAAAGCGGCTTGCCGGTGACGCGTTCGACAAGTTCGCCGGCTTTATATCGTTGACCGTGCCTGTGGATTTTGTCACGCAGCCATTCTCGAAGCAGTACGAATTCGCCGCGCTCGAATTGCTGGTGCAGACCGCCAAGCTCCTGGTCGGCGATTTCAAAAAACTGGGATGCATACAAGTTGCCCAGCGAGTAGGTGGGAAAGTATCCCACCAGGCCCGCGCTCCAATGTACGTCCTGCATTGAGCCATCGGCGTCGTTCTCAGGTTCGATGCCGAGATAGCTCTTGTACTTTTCGCGCCATGCGGACGGCACGTCGGCAACCGGCAAGTCGCCTGACAACAGGGCCTGTTCCAGCTCGAACCGCATGAGAATGTGCAAGTTGTAGGTTGCCTCGTCGGCCTCGACGCGAATCAGCGACGGTTGCACGTCATTGATTGCGTAGTAGAACGCCTCCGGCGAAACGTCTGCCAGCGCCTCGGGAAAAATCCTGGCCGCTTGTGGGAAGAAGTGCCGCCAGAAGGACTCGCTGCGGCCCACGAGATTTTCCCACATTCGGGACTGCGATTCGTGGATGCCCAGCGAAATCGCGTCGCCCACCGGCAGACCAAACTGATCCGCGGGCAGCCCCTGTTCGTACATGCCGTGCCCTGCTTCGTGCATCGTGCCGAAGAGGGCGGTTGAAAAGAAATGCTCGTCGTAGCGCGTCGTCAGCCGCGTGTCATGCGGGCCCAGCGATGTGCAAAAGGGATGTGCCGTCACGTCGATTCGTCCACGGCGGAAATCGAAGCCAATCTCGCTGGCCACTTTGCGGCCAAACTCGGATTGGCGAGCGGTCGGAAATGAACGCCTGAGGATCGATTGGTCCGGCTGGCGGCCACTGGCCGCGATCTGGGCCACCAGGGGCACCAGCGCGTCACGCAGGTCAGCCAGAACTTGCGTCAGGTGCGCAACGCGCTCGCCCGGCTCGTAATCTTCCAGAAGTGCATCGTAAGGCGAGTCCTCGTACCCGTAAGCATCGGCCTGGGCGCGCTTGAGTTCGTACGTTTTGGCGAGCACCCCAGCGAAGCGGGGGAAGTCATTGTCTCGGCGGGCCTGTTCCCAAATATGCTGACCGAGCGAGGCGCTGCGGCTTAGTTCTTCGACCAGCGATTGAGGCAGTTTTGTGGCGCGATCATAATTGCGTTTGAGCTGGCGAATGTTGGCTCCGGCGTCGCTGTGCGGATCCGCCGCGAGTGGGCTTTCGGCCAATTCCCCCAGCCAGTCACCCAGTTGCCGGTCGGTCCGCCGCTGATGGATAAGGCCGGAAAGGTACGCCATCTGCTCGGCGCGATATTCGGCTCCCTGAACGGGGAGCATCGTTCGCTCGTCCCAGCCGAGGGTGGATTCACACGCGGACAGCAGCGCGGATTCGCGGGCGTGTCGGCAGGCTTGTGCGTAGACCCGTTCGTACGATTGCGACATGGCCGCGAGCGTAACGCAGGAACCGCGAAACCGCAAGCACTGGAGCGCCGGCTTGAGCCGGCGGCACAGATCCCCGGCGAAAGGGGGGAACTCCAACTATCGCACGCCGAGGTTCTGCTCGACTTCCCGGGCGCGCTCGTCAAAGCCGGTCAGATTTCCTGGCTGCGTGGTAGGACGAAATTTTTCGCCCCACGTAGCCGATCGGTCACCGAAGCCGTTTCCGCGCAGATTCATCGGTGCGCAGCCAACGAAGACTGAGCCCGCGGCGACGGCAAGGCAAACGAAAATGCTTCGGCGGATCCACCTGAAGTTCATGTAGATGGCCCTGGTTCCGGCGGGAGTTTCGCAAACCGGTTCGCTGGCGTCCAGAGCAGTTGCACGCGCGACAGCTTGCTGCCACGATAGAACGTCATGACCTTTCCCGATCAACCGCTGGACATTCTCGTCATCGCCCCGCATCCCGACGATGCCGAGCTGGGAATGGCTGGGGCAATACTCAGGTTCAAGGCGGAGGGAAAACGCGTCGGCGTGCTGGACCTGACCAACGGCGAACCGACTCCCTTTGGCAGTCTCGAACTTCGCGAGCGGGAAACTGCCGCGGCGACGGCAATTCTGTCCCTCGATTGGCGCGGAAATCTCGGCCTGCCCAATCGCAGTTTGCAACACACGCTCGAAGCGCGGGCCCAATTGGCGGGAATGTTTCGCCAATTACGCCCCATGACGCTTTTCGCTCCCTACTGGGTTGACGCTCATCCCGATCATGTCGCGGCGCTCGACCTCATCGAAGCGGCCCGTTTCTGGTCCAAGCTCACAAAATCCGACTTGCCAGGGTTGCCACATCATCCGACGCGCATCTGGAATTACCAATGCCTCCACCTTCGCGTCATCGAGCGACCGGCGTTTGTGCTCGATATCAGCGAATACTGGGACCAGAAACTTTCCGCCATTGAGTGCTATCAAAGCCAATTCATCACCGGGCGACCAACCGAGCCGCCCACTTTTCTTGATCGCCTGCGCGACCAGGCCGCTTATTGGGGATGGTCGATCGGCACAAAATTCGGCGAACCATTCTGGTCCAAGGAAACTGTCGGACTAGCTAGCTTGCGGAGCCTGCTGTAGCCATCATGCGAATTGCGATGGCGACATTGGAGAACATCGGCCGATTTTGCCGATAAAGCCGACATTAGCGATTCCAGGGACGTAACCGTTCACGGACCAAGACAGGGAGACAGGCACATTGTCCCGGGAACCACGTTGGGCAACCTCCTGACCGAACGAGGCGCCTCTCGCGAATTCGCCGGAAAAATGAGCCAGTCCCCGGCCCGGGGAAGTATCTGCATGCGTCAAATGCTCGCGATTTTGTGCCTGGCGTTGTCCTGTGGCACGAGCGGCTGTTCGCTGATTCCCGAGGTCGTGCATCAGCCGGTGGTGCATAATCCGTTTCCGCAGCTCACGCGCGTGGCCGTCGCGCCTTTTTTTAATCTGAGCACCGAGGCAGGGGTTGATGGCCGGCAGTTTGCGCTGGCATACTTCAACGAATTGCAGTCGATTCCCGGCTTCGAGGTGGTCTCGTTGGGCGTCGCCGAAAAGGCCATTCAGCAGTACCACCTGGAAATGACCAACGCCGGCGACGCCCGCCGCTTGACGCAGATTCTGGGGGTGGATGCGGTCGTGATCGGCGCGATTACCGACTTTTCACCCTACTATCCGCCGCGCTGCGGGCTGACCGTCGAGTGGTACGCCGCCAGCCCGTGCTACCACCCAATTCCAGCGGGCTACGGTTTGCCGTGGGGCACGCCCGAGGAAGAGTATATTCCAGCGCCCCTGGTATTCGAGGCGGAAATGGAATTGGCCCGGGCGCAGATGAAGGCTGCCGCAACACCGTCGTACATGCCTTCGGCCATCCCGCCGCCACCAGCGAAAGCAGCTGAGCCGCGGTTGATGCCCAGTGGCGATCCGCTCGCGCAGCCGGTGGCCGCGGCCAAGGCAGCGTCGCAGGCAGGCGAGTCTCCGCGAGACCGGCAGCCGCGTCTCGAATCGCAGCGGCCACGTGCCGACGGGCCGGCGACAAAGTCAGCCGAAGCAGCCGACCAGGAGATCGCCGGCAAAGCTTACGTCACCGACCAGCACGGCACTCCCCAATCCCATGGAATGGCCAAACAAGATGGGCCGGCGGGGGATGAGATTGCCGGCAGGAAGGGGGACTGGCAAGGTCCGCCGCCGAATTGGCCCGACGCGCGAGCGTTCGTTCCCGCATCGCCATGCGATCCGCCGAGTGCCTGCCTGCCCACGAATGATCCGGTGATGAAGCACACGCGAATCTATAACGGTAATGACGGCGAGTTCACCGCGGCTTTGGCAAACTATTCATTCTTTCAGGATGATGCGCGTCGTGGCGGTTGGCAGGCCTACCTGCAGCGCAGCGATGACTTCATTCGTTTCTGCTGTCGCTTGCATCTGTACGAGATGCTTTCAGCGCGCGGTGGCGCGGGCGAAACGCGAGTAGTGTGGCGCTGGCCGACTGACCGATAACACGGCTAGAGGCTTGATCCGTCGCTGGCCCCGCGATTCATCACCTTTCCCCGCCGGTTTCCCGCCCGTACGACCCGCGTCCGTCAAGGAGGACCCTCGTGAGTCAGGACATTAATGTACTCGCACTCGTCAAAGGGGCCGAGCGTTACGTCTTTCTGTACGACGACAGCAGCCGCAGCGAAACGTTGCGCACGCTGGGCCGTTATGCCTCGAACCCGGATTTGAGCTTTACCTGGTATGACGCCGCGGTGCTGAGCCAGAAAATCCGCCAGGAGTCGCAGAAGCAAAAAGCAACGCGGCGATTTGAGATTCCGCTGCCAAGCGATTCGGATGAATTGAGTTGATCGTGCAAGCCGAAGCGTCTCAATTTCTGCAGTACCTCCAAGCCGAGCGAAATGCGTCCGAGCTGACCATCAAGAGCTATCGCGAGGACCTTCTAGCGCTGGCCGAGTACCTTGAGCAAGCGCGCGGCGTTGTGCCCGACGCCGCGGACATTGAAACGCTCGATCTCCGCGGTTACATAGCGGCCATGACCGAAGCCGGCTACGCCAAGACGACGATTGCCCGCCGCCTGGCATCGCTCCGCAGTTTCTTCCGCTTCGGGCAGCGCGACGGATGGTGTAAGACCAACCCCGCCAGGCCGCTTCGCAATCCGCGTAAGCCACGCGCGCTGCCCCACTTTTTATCGAGCGACGAAGTCGAACGGTTGCTGACATCACCCACGCAAACGGGCGCGCGCGATCGCGGGTCGGCAATGGCCCTGCGCGATCGGGCGATCCTGGAGGTGCTGTACTCGGCAGGTTTGCGCGTGAGCGAGTTGGCGGGCCTCAACGACAGCGACCTTGATTTTTCCAGCAGCCTGCTCCGTGTCCGAGGCAAGGGGCGGCGCGAGCGAATTTCGCCCGTCGGCTCATTCGCCACACATGCCCTGCGGCAATGGCTGTCGGAACGAAAGCTCTCACCCAAGGAAAAGTCGGGCTCGGAAGCGCCGGTATTCACCAACAAGTTTGGTCGTCGCCTGACCACTCGCAGCGTCGGCCGGATGTTGGAAAAATATCTCAGACAGACCGGCCTGGATCGACGTACGACGCCGCACACTTTGCGTCACAGCTTCGCCACGCACCTGCTGGACCGCGGCGCCGACATTCGCAGCGTCCAGGAACTGCTGGGCCACAAGAGCCTGATCACAACGCAGATCTATACCCACGTCAGCACCGCCGGACTCCTCGCCGCTTACGCAAAGGCGCATCCACGCGCCAGGTAAGCACGACGACGCGGCTCGCCGGGTAGACAAGGTCTTGACGGCGGGCGCTGCAGGTCGCTCGGATGCACTCAACGCGTGAATCGCCAGCCATCTGGAAGGACCGCGCCTTTTTGGATCATCATGATTCCCTCGGCGATCACGGCTTCGGGGGTTTCTTCACTGCTGGTTCGACTCCCGTCGTTGGCGATGCGCACGTTGTGGCCGATGTGGCAGTTCTTGTCGATGATCGCCCCCTCGATCACCGTGCCATCTCCTATGCCTAACAGCGGACCGGCCGTCCGCTCCTCGTCGGCGTGAGCGAAGGCGTCGGCGCCCATCAATACCGAGTTGCGAATCGTGACGTTTCGGCCGATGCGCGTCCGCAGCCCGATGATGCTGTTTTCGATCACCGCGCCATCGCCCACAAAGCATCCGTCGGCCACCAGACTGTTCTTTACCGTGGCGCCATCGAACTTGCTCGACGGCAAGAACCGTGCGCGCGTATAGATCGGCGCTTCGCGGCTTGCCATATCGAAAGGTGGGTTGGGTTGCGCTAGCGCAAGGTTCGCCTCGTAGAACGAACGGATCGTGCCGATGTCCTCCCAGTAGCCGTCGAACAGGTGGACCATCACCTTGTGCGTACGCACCGCAGCGGGAAAAATCTCCCTGCCGAAGTCGTGGTAGTCGGTCTTGGTCAACAGGTCGACCAGCACATTGCGATGGAACAGGTAGATGCCCATGCTGGCCAGGCAGTCCCGCCCACGGCTGGGAATTCCGCGAGCATCAATCCACGACGGCTCCATGCGCACGATGTCCATCTCTTTGTCGGTCTGTGGCTTTTCGAGGAAGCCGGCGACGCGGCCGCTGTCTTCCAGCCGCATGATGCCCATCCCCTTGGCCGTTTCTCGATCGACGGGCAGGCCGGCGATGGTCACGTCGGCACCGGTCAGCCGGTGGGTCGCCAGCATCTCGGCGAAATCTATGCGGTACAACTGGTCGCCGGAGAGGATCAGCACGTACTCGATGCCTGGCTCTTCGATGTAGCGCAAGTTTTGCCGCACCGCGTCTGCCGTGCCTTGGTACCAAAGCGCGCCTTCGTTCGTCTGTTGAGCGGCCAGCAATTCCACGAAGCCGCCGCCGTAGGCATCAAAGATGTACGTGCGACGAATGTGCCGGTGCAAGCTCACCGAATTGAACTGCGTGAGCACGTAAATGCGATTCAGTCCGCTGTTTAGGCAGTTCGAAAGCGGAATGTCGATCAGCCGATACTTGCCGGCCAGAGGCACCGCCGGCTTGCTGCGCCATTTGGTCAGCGGATAGAGCCTGGCGCCACGACCACCGCCAAGGACCAGAGACAAGACGTTACGCATGATCGGGCTTACTGTATCACAAAGTTCACGAGTCTGCCTGGCACGACGATCGTCTTAACCACTGTTTTTCCGAGGAGCATTTCGGCGATCTTGACGTCGGCCCGGGCTTGCTTCTCCATTTCGTCCTGGTTGGCATCGCGGGGAACGACCATCTTGCTGCGCAGCTTACCGTTGACTTGCAGCGGAACTTCCACGGTGTCATCGAGAACAAGCGCCGGATCGAACTTCGGCCACGGCTCGCAGGCCAACGTTTTCGGATGGCCGAAAAGCTGCCACAGTTCTTCGCAAAGGTGCGGAGCAAACGGCGCCAGGAGCAGTACCAGCGTCTCCATCGCCGATTGTGGTCTCGGATCGCACTTGAAGAAGTAATTGGTGAACTCCATCATCTTGGCGATTGCTGTATTGAACGAGAGACGCTCAATGTCTTCGGTGACTGCCTTGATCAGCTTATGGACCACACGCCTTTGCGCTTCGGTCGGTTCGACGTCCCTCAGCGACGCGTTGAGTTCCAACGTCTCGCTCCGCTCGTTCGTGATCATCCGCCACACGCGGTCGAGAAATCCCCGCACCCCGTTCACGCCCTCCATGCTCCACGGCTTCACGGCTTCGAGCGGGCCCATAAACATTTCGTACAGCCGCAGCGAATCGGCGCCATATTCCTCGACAACCTGGTCGGGATTGACGACGTTGCCGCGCGCCTTCGACATCTTCTCCCCATTCGTGCCGAGGATCATTCCCTGATTGACAAGTTTGTGAAATGGCTCGGCCATGCTCACATAGCCGCGATCGAACAGCACCTTGTGCCAGAAACGGGCGTAAAGCAGGTGCAGAACCGCGTGTTCCGCCCCGCCGATGTAAAGGTCAACCGGCATCCAGGCCTTCTCAAGTTCCGGATCGACGAGCGCTGCGCCGTTCTTCGGATCCAGAAATCGCAGGTAATACCAGCAGGAGCCGGCCCACTGCGGCATCGTGTTGGTTTCACGCTTGAAGGTCCGCCCGTCGATGGTCTGGTAGAGCCATTCGTGCGGCGCCAGTTCCAGCGGCGGCTCAGGACTGCCCGGCGGCTGAAAGCTGCGCAGTTCCGGCAAATCGACGGGTAGTTGATCGAATGGCACCGTCCGCAGCATGCCCGTGGGTTTGCCGTCGATGCCGATTTCATGCAGGATCGGAAAAGGCTCGCCCCAAAAATGCTGACGGCTGAACAGCCAATCACGCAGCTTATAGTTGACGGCTGCGCGCGCCACGCCGCGCCCATGCAGGTCGGCCGTGATTTGCTGTTTCATCTCGTCCGTCGCCGTGCCGTTGTACTGGCCGCTGTTGATGGCAGTGCCCAGACCGGTGAAGACCGCCTTGCCCGAGAGCACCTCCTCGCGATTCACCGACGGGGTCTGCCCGGGATCGACGACGGGGACGATCGGAATCTGATACTGTCGGGCGAACGCGAAATCGCGCGTGTCGTGCGCCGGCACGGCCATGATCGCACCCGTGCCGTAGCTGGCCAGCACGTAGTCGGCAACCCAAATCGGCACCGGACGGTTGTTTGCCGGGTTGACGGCAAAGGCTCCCGTGAAGACGCCGGTCTTCTCTTTGGCCAGGTCGGTGCGATCGAGATCGCTTTTGCGCGCGGCCTGTTCGCGATAGGCTTCAACCTCGGCCTTGCGATCCGGTAGCGTGATCCGCCCCACCAGCGGATGCTCCGGCGCGATGACCATGTAGGTGGCGCCGAACAGCGTGTCAGGCCGCGTCGTGTACACACGCACCACGTCGTTGCCCGGCGTGCGCGCAAACCCGTTGCCGCCGCGCCATTCACGCCATGCCTTAAAGGCTTGCGCATGCGGACGACCTTGCGCATCCGGCGGATTGCTGCCCACAAAGAAATCAACTTCCGCTCCTGTGCTGCGCCCAATCCAGTTGCGCTGCAGCGCCTTGATGCTATCGGACCAATCGAGGACTTCCAAATCCCGTTCCAGCCGATCGGCATAGGCGGTGATTCGCAGCATCCATTGCCGCAAGGGAATTCGCACCACGGGGTGGCCGCCGCGCTCGCTGACGCCGCCGATCACTTCCTCGTTGGCCAGCACCGTACCAAGCGCGGGGCACCAATTCACCGGCGCTTGCGATTGGTATGCAAGCCGATGCTCGTCTTGATACGCCCGGACCGCATCTGCACCCTGAGCTGCGATATTGGGAGGGATCGGAAGCTCGCTGATCGGACGGCCGCGCTGTTGGACTTCGTCAAACCAGGTGTCGAACAGCACCAGAAAG